>JAVHRU010000047.1:8605-15267 GCA_036171835.1 Sulfurimonadaceae bacterium
AATAATATTTATCGACCATAAGCGCTACAAGTGCGTCATAAGATGTAAGTCCTACAAGAGAATGAATCAGCATAAAATGAAGTATATGTTTATTTTCTTTGAGATATGTAAAAGTCTTTTTCATCATCTCAATAAGGGATTCACCTGACTTGCTCACGCTTACATGTAAAGGTGTTCCCACTAGGAGAAACCATCCAATTAAAAAAAGTGACCCATCTAAAATAAAAGCCACTTTTACACCGAGAAGATATACGACAAAACCACTAATTGCCATCCCTACAGTGTAAGAAAAGGACCAGATGATCGAGTGGATCTCATTTGCTTGTCTTAGAACATTATGATCTAAAATCTTCGGTAAAAGTGACATCTCGGCAGTAAAATAAAAACTCGCAGCACCCATTCTGATAAAAATAAGAATATATAAAATCCATAAGGAAGAGTGACCATTTATTAAAAGTAAAGAGAAGGTAGAAAAAATTTCTATAGACAATAAAAAAAGCATCAATTTTTTTGGATCAAGCTTGTCTATGAGTGTTCCGCTTATTGGAGCTTGAATTACTCCAGGAATAAAATAAAGTGCTGCTACAAATGCGATTACACCCGCTGAGACATGTATCTCAATTAAAAGGGTATAGATAGCAACATTGCTAAACCAAGCACCAAAATAGGAAATAAGCTGAATAAAAGTCAGGCGCCGAAGAACCTCTTCATTCTTTAATAACTGTATATACTGTTTCATCGTGCAATAGTATCAAAAAAACGGTCGAAACTCTTCTCAGTCGACTAAAAAAATTATTTACAAAAAAACATTACATATTAATTAAAGTTTTTTAATTAACTAGTCGATATCATATTCAGAGTAATATTCTTAAATGATAAGGAGTTTGCCATGGACGGCTTACAAAATGTTGCAAATCATCAAACTATACAATTCTCTCAACCGAGTGCTCAAGGAAGAGCTGGCACAGAGCAAGTAAAACAGGCAACGGTTGTACAAGAGATGCAAAAAGAGGATACGAATCCTTCTAAAAAGATAAATTCACAGAATGATGTGAATGAACTTGTTAAAAAGATGAATGATGCGTTAAGCCCTTTTAATACATCTATAAAATTTGGAGTCGATAAGCAAGATACATTTTATGTTTCTGTTATTGATTCAGTATCAGAAAAAATGCTTCGCCGCTTTCCAGCCGAACAAGCTTCAAATTTTTTACCAAAAATGCAAGAATTAACGGGAATTATATTTGATACAAAAGGATAAGGAAACTTATCCTTTTGATATATCCTCCTCTTACTAACTGTTTTTTAATCTTTTTTGTTGTAATATCTCAGCTATTATTTTAACTATTACGAGGTTTTGTTTATGAAAAAAGAGGTAAAAAAAGTAGTTTTAGCTTACTCGGGTGGACTTGACACTAGTGTAATCCTAAAATGGCTACAAGATGAATATAATGCTGAAGTTATTACTTTTACAGCCGATCTTGGACAGGGTGAAGAAGTTGAGCCTGCACGAGAAAAAGCACTTAAAATGGGCATTAAACCTGAAAACATCTTTATTCTAGATATTCGTGAAGAGTTCGTAAAAGATTTCGTATTTCCAATGTTTAGAGCAAATACGATTTATGAAGGCGAATACCTTTTAGGAACTTCTATCGCAAGACCGCTTATTGCTAAAAAACAAATTGAAATAGCAAATAAAATGGGTGCCGATGCAGTAAGCCATGGTGCAACAGGAAAAGGAAATGACCAAGTACGTTTTGAACTTGGATATTTAGGACTCAATCCTGATATTACCGTTATCGCTCCTTGGCGCGAATGGGATCTAAACTCTCGTGAAAAACTTCTTTCATATGCAAAAGAGCATGGTATAGAGATTGCCCAAAAACATATGGATGCAAATGGTAATCCACAAGTTAGCCCATATTCAATGGATGCAAACCTTCTTCATATCTCATACGAAGGACTCCACTTAGAAGATCCAAATGCTGAGCCAGAAGATTCTATGTGGCTATGGACTACAGATCCGTTAAATGCTCCTGATGAAGCCGAATACATCACTATCAGTTATAAAACTGGTGATCCGATTGCAGTAAATTGCGAAGAGATGTCTCCGGCAACCCTTCTTAAAAAACTTAACGATTATGGTAATAAACATGGAATTGGGCGTCTGGATATTGTTGAGAATAGATTTGTTGGCATGAAAGCACGTGGATGTTATGAAACACCGGGTGGAACGATCATGTTAAAAGCTCACCGTGCAATTGAATCAATTACACTTGATCGAGAGGCTGCACATCTAAAAGATGAACTTATGCCTCGCTATGCAAAACTTATCTATAACGGTATGTGGTTCTCACCTGAGCGTGAAGCACTTCAAGCACTCATTGACAATACACAAAAATATGTTGAAGGTGATGTAAGACTCAAGCTTTATAAAGGAAATGTTATGGTTGTCGGTAGAACTTCACCAAAAACACTTTTCTCAGAAGCTCACTCTACATTTGAAGCTGACACTGTGTATAACCAAAAAGATGCCGAAGGTTTTATTCGCCTAAACGCACTTCGTTTTATCATCGCTGGTAAAGCTAGAGGCAACTAAAAAAAGGGAAAATATGAGCATTATTAAAATAGATATGAATTCGCCTGAGTTTCAAGCAGAGTTAGAAAAAACAGTTCGTTTTACAGACAAAGTTGTTAAACAGTTCAGTTGGGAATATAACCCTGAAGATATGATCAATGAAGGCGTGCAAATGGGTCTTGCTCGCAATAAAATGATGTACAACAAAAGATTTTGTCCATGTTTTATGGTTGAAGAGGTTGATGGAAAAGCAAGAAGCGTTGAAGATAGAATTTGTCCATGTACGCCTGCAATTGAGCATGAGATTCCAGAAGAAGGTGTTTGTCACTGTCAAATCTTCTGTACACCAGAATATGCTGCTAAAAAAAGAATGGAAATGGGCCTTGAAGAAGTTGTTCACCAACACTCTCGCGGCCTTACGAAAGAGGAGTGTGAACTTCTTGCCAACAATAGTGAAGTGGATTCAGATGAACTTGTTTCTCTTTTAGAAGCACGTGAACTTGGGATGGTTAACTTTACACTCGTGGATGTTCGTGAACATATGGAATGGCAAATGGGTCATATCGGTGGAGCTGATAAACTTATCCCAACAAGTAGTTTTTTCAATACTTTGAATGAATCACAACTTGAAAAAGATGAAAACATCATTGTTTATTGTCATGTTGGTAGCAGAAGTGCGCATGTGGCAAGAATCTTAAAAGATATGGGTTATACAAAAATTGGTAACCTGACACATGGTATAGTTTCTTACGGCGGAAAAATAGAACGCTAAAAAATTAGGATAACAATGAAAGTATTATTATTAAAAGATGTAAAAGATTTAGGTAAAGCTGGTGAGATTAAAGATGTCAAAGATGGTTACGGACAAAATTTCCTCATCGGTAAAGGTTTTGCATTGCATGCAACTCAAGATGTTTTAGCTAAACATGCAGCGCAGGAACGAAAGCGTAAAGAGATCGAAGCAAAAGAGATTGAAGAGCTAAAAGCTCTCGCTTTGAAACTTAATAAGCTTGAGATTATCATCACTAAAAAAATGGGACAGAACAAACACCTTTTTGGTGCTGTCACAAAAGATGAGATTGCTCACGCTCTTCTTGAACAACACAATATTGAAATCGATAAAAAACATATCGTCTCAAAAGAAAATATCAAAGCCATTGGTGAACATGACATTGATTTTAGACTTGGACACGGACTACATGCAACCTTACATGTAGACGTTGTCGGTGAATAATGTTCGACGCAACAACCATTCTTGCTTACAAGGGTAAACACAAAGCCGTCATCGGCGGTGATGGCCAAGTAACCTTTGGAAACAGTGTTTTAAAGAGCAATGCAACTAAAATCAGAACACTTAACGGTGGAAAAGTTTTAGCTGGATTTGCCGGAAGCACTGCAGATGCTTTTAACCTTTTTGAGATGTTTGAAGATTATCTTACAGACAAAAAAGGTGACTTACTCAAAGCTGTTATCGATTTTTCCAAGGCTTGGAGAAAAGACAAAATCCTACGCCGTTTGGAAGCGATGATGATAGTTTTAAATACAGAACATATCTTTATATTAACTGGAAACGGTGATGTCGTAGAACCTGAAGATGGCGAAATTGCCTCTATCGGAAGTGGTGGAAATTTCGCGATCTCCGCAGCTCGTGCCCTTAAACGCCATGTCCTAGATATGGATGAAGAACTGCTTGTGAAAGAGAGTCTCACTATTGCTGCTGAACTTTGTATCTATACAAACCACAATATTAAAACACTTACTTTAGAGGAAGATTCCTAATGGATATGACTCCAAAAGAGATTGTCGCCTACCTAGACAATTATGTTATAGGTCAAAAAGATGCAAAAAAAAGCATCGCCCTCGCCCTTCGTACAAGATATAGAAGAATGCAGCTTGATCCGGCTATCCAAGATGATATCATGCCAAAAAATATTTTGATGATAGGCTCGACAGGTGTAGGTAAAACAGAGATATCCCGTCGTTTAGCAAAGATGATGAAAGTTCCTTTCATAAAAGTAGAAGCAAGTAAATACACCGAAGTTGGATTTGTAGGGCGAGATGTTGAATCGATGATAAGAGACCTTGTCGTGGCTTCAATATCTATCGTGAAAGCTGAAAAAGAGGAAGAGAATGCCGAGAAAATAGAGAACTATATTCTCAATAAAATAGTCGAAAAACTTCTCCCTCCACTTTTGAAAGATATCACAGAAGAGAAAAAAGCTGAACAAGAAAAACTTGTATTAGAAATGAAAGAAAAAATCTCCAACAAAGAGCTCGATGATACTGTCATCAAAATAGATATTGCAAAAGCATCTATTGAATTTAACGACACAAATCTTCCTCCGGAAATGATCAAAGTGCAAGAGTCTTTTACAAAGATGTTTAGTTCACTTTCGAAAGAAAACAACTCTATGGAAGTGAGCATCAAAGAAGCTAAAGAGCTACTGAGTCAAGAAGCAAGTGCTAAACTGCTCGATATGGCGAGCATTCATATTGAAGCACTGCGTCGTGCGGAAGATGGCGGTATTATCTTTTTGGATGAGATAGATAAAATAGCCGTCAACTCAAAAAGTGAAGGCAGGAATGATCCAAGTAAAGAGGGAGTCCAACGTGATCTGCTTCCGATAGTAGAAGGCAGCAGTGTCACTACAAAATATGGAGTTATCAAAACTGACCATATACTTTTTATCGCGGCAGGTGCATTTCATCTTTGTAAACCGAGTGATCTTATTCCAGAACTTCAAGGACGCTTTCCGCTAAGAGTTGAACTGGAATCTTTAGATGAAGAATCTCTGTATAAGATTATGATACAAACAAAAAATTCACTGCTTCGTCAATATACAGCACTCTTACATGTAGAGGGTGTAGAGCTAGAATTTAGTGAAGAAGCGATCCGTGCAATTGCAAAACTTTCATATAGAACAAATGAACTCACCGAAGATATAGGTGCAAGACGTTTACATACCGTGTTAGAAAAAGTTTTAGAAGAGATAAGCTTTCATGCTGATGAATTTAAAGGGCAAAAATATTTGGTTACGCCAGAACTTGTTCATGAAAAATTAGATCTAGTTGTTGAAGACCAAGATCTGTCAAGATATATACTTTAAGGAATTATAAATGAGTAAATGTGGTTTTGTAGCACTTATAGGGCGTCCAAATGCAGGTAAAAGTACACTAATGAACTCTCTTTTGGGTGAAAAAATAGCATTGGTTTCTCAAAAAGCAAATGCAACAAGAAGGCGCTCAAATGCGATTGTAATGCATAAAGAGGATCAGATTATTTTCGTAGATACTCCAGGCCTACACCAAAAAGAGAAGATGCTGAATCAGTTTATGCTAGAAGAGGCATTAAAAGCGATAGGAGACTGTGACCTTATTGTCTATCTTGCACCTGTTACAGACTCACTTGAACATTATGAAAAATTCTTAGAAATAAACAGCGGTAGAAAAAAGCATATTATTGTCCTTAGTAAAATCGATCAAGTAAGCCAAGAAAAACTGTTTAAAAGCATAGAAAGCTACAGTAAATATACAGATAAATTTGAAGCGCTCATCCCTATGAGTATCGCAAGAAAAGTAGGACATGAAGATCTTCTCGACACAATTACAAAATATCTCCCGCAGTCTCCATATCTTTTTGATCCAGAAGATATCACAACAGAGATGATACGTGATATCTATAAAGAGTTTATACGTGAAGCTATCTTTGAAAATGTGAGCGATGAAGTACCTTATGAGTCAGACGTCCTTATTGATAAAATAGATGAGAAAAAAGGTATTGACCATGTCAAAGCGACAATTATTCTTTCAAAAGATAGTCAAAAAGGGATCATTATTGGTAGTGGAGGTAATACTATCAAGCGTATTGGTAAAGCTGCAAGACTCAAAATCGAGCATCTTTCAGGGAAAAAAGCTTTTTTAGAACTCTTTGTCTCCGTCAAAAAAGGCTGGACAACAGATAAAAAATTCTTAGAAGAGATAGGTTATAAATAAGAGAAGTATCATTATTTTTAGTAATGAAATGGAACAGCGAATAAAACTTTTATAAAACTGCCACCATGCAGTTTGTAAAGGATTATCTAAA
>JAVHRU010000048.1:0-15166 GCA_036171835.1 Sulfurimonadaceae bacterium
TAAAGAAGTTTCGATTGAAAATCTCACTTTGTGCGTTTGCTACATAATATCGGAATTATAGCTTGTTTTTCTTTAGATATTTTTCTTCGTAGGAATATTCCTACAAAGTTAATCTCCTAGATATAGCTGGCGAGGACGGGCGATTTTTGCATCTTTATCTTTTTTAAACTCTATCCACTGTGTTATCCATCCGACAGTTCTTCCGATGACAAAAACAGGTGTAAACATAGATGTAGGAATCTTGAGTGCTGTTAGGATAATACCTGAATAAAAGTCTATATTTGGATATAACTTTCGACTTATAAAATACTCATCGCTTAAAGCTATCGTTTCTATTTTATGTGCTATTTTTAAAAGATTTGAGTCTATATTGAGCTCATCTTTGAGTTGGTCTTGAAGTATTTTTAATATTTTGGCTCTAGGATCGTAGTTTTTATAGACACGATGTCCAAACCCCATCAGTCTAAATGGATCGTTTGGATCTTTCGCACGCTGGATATATGTATCTACATTTTCCACACTTCCAATCATCTCTAACTGTGCGATAACAGATTCATTGGCGCCTCCATGCGCTCTTCCCCAAAGTGCCGAGATGCCAGAACTAATAGCTACGTAAGGATGAGCACCAGTTGAAGCCACACCTCTAACTGTGGTTGTTGAAGCGTTTTGTTCATGGTCTGCATGAAGAGTAAAAATTGTGTCGAGTGCTTTTATCTCTATCTCTTTTATCTTCTCTTCTCCATGAATACCACGATGCATTTTTCCTCCCGGATAAGCTCGCAACATATATAAAAAGTTTTCAGTGAAGCTTCTATTGATATCTGGTTGAATAAATGGAGCACCGATAGAGTGTCTGTATGCAAAGGCTGCAATGGTCGGTATTTTTGCGATGATCCTTCTCGCCATCTCCTGATACTCATCTTCTTTACAGATCTCTAAATGTGAGAAATAAAAAGTTGAGAGGGCAGAAGTGGCTGAGGAAAGTGTTGCCATAGGATGAGCATCGGAGGGAAAGGCTTGAAAAAGATGACGAAGCCCTTCATGTAAAAAGGAACGGTGACGCAATTCTAAATCAAACTCTAAAGATTCTTGTTCTGTTGGTAATCTTGAATTCAAGAGCAGATGACAAACATCAAGGTAGCTATGTTTTGTGGCGAGTTCTTCGATATCAATACCACGATATCTTAGTTCACCTTTTTCACCGTCGATAAAAGTAATATTTGATTTACAACTCGCAGTTGACGTATATCCGTTATCAAAAGTAAACATTCCTGTTTGTGTAAAAAAGGATGAGATATTTACAACACTCGGTCCACGTGTTGCTTCTAAAATATCAAATTCATAACTTTTACCAGTTCTATTATCAATCATAGTAATACTATTGTTCATAGTCAATCCTTAGATGAGAAAAACTATTGTAACTTAAATCGAGTCAAAGAGTATGTGTATAATAAAATATAATCAGTATATTTTATAAGAGGTGAAGTGAAAGTTCGAAGTTTTAGAGTGCAAAAGAAAAATGATTTTTTATAGAAGTGGATGGGGTGAAGGGATTCGAACCCCTGAATATCGGTACCAAAAACCGAGGCCTTACCGCTTGGCGACACCCCAATGATTAACAATAATAAGTTGGTTGCGGAAACAGGATTTGAACCTATGACCTTCGGGTTATGAGCCCGACGAGCTACCGAGCTGCTCTATTCCGCGATGTTTCAATGACAAGTAAAACCTGTTGTTGAGGCGAAATTATATGTAAATCTTCTTATTTTGTCAAGTAGAATTTTCCTTTATAATCCTTTTTAGCTAAGTTTGAATATAATTACCCACTAATTTACATGTAAAGAAGAGTTTATGACACCGATGACAAGAGTACTAAGAGCGATTGAAGATATCAAAAAGGGTAAAATGGTCATCATGGTAGATGATGAAGACCGCGAAAACGAGGGCGATCTCGTCTATGCATCTGTGTTTTCTACGCCCGAACACGTTAATTTTATGGCAACAAAGGCAAGGGGACTTATTTGTGTGGCTATAAGTAAAGAAATAGCGATAAGACTTGAACTAAATCCGATGGTAAGTTCAAATACTTCTATGTATGAGACAGCTTTTACAGTCTCTGTGGACGCCGTAGAAGCAAAAACGGGTATATCTGCGAGCGAGAGAGATATGACTATCAAGATCTTAGCAAATCCTATCAGTCATAAAACCGATCTTGTAAAACCGGGACATATTTTTCCTCTTATCGCAAAAGATGGCGGGACTTTAGTGCGTACAGGTCATACGGAGGGTTCAGTCGATCTTTGTCGTTTGTCAGGGCTCAATGAGAGTTCTGTTATCTGTGAGATCATTAAAGATGATGGGACGATGGCTCGTCGTGATGATCTGGATATCTTTGCAAAAGAACATGATCTGAACATCGTTTATATTTCAGATATCGTCGAATATAGACTTGCAAATGAGATTTTAGTGACTCAAGTTGGTGAAGAGCAGATAGAGTTTTTTGGTGTAAAGGTAAAAAAATATAGTTTTGTAGATCACAATAAAATAGAGCATACAGCGATTGTTTTTCATAATGTCGGATCTGTTTCTAATGTAAAAGTGCATAATGTCCTGCCTGACATCGATCTACTTTTAAATCAACAAAAATATAATCACCTTGTAGATTCGATAGAATATCTAAAACAAAATAGTGGAGTTTTAGTTTTCATTAACAAGCCAGCTCATGAAGTGAGTGCATCGATGAGAGAATATGGCATCGGCGCGCAGATACTCAAATCCTTACATGTAAAGAGTATGAATCTCATCACCTCTTCAAAACAAAAAGAGCTTATTGGTCTTGGCGGTTTTGGGCTTGATATTCATGAGATGGTACATTTATAAAATAACTTTCCTCGTACTTGCTTGATGGATTCCAAAACATCCATCCGCTTGTATTTGCATCTTTGCACGCTTTTATCTGTGCTTGGATCTGCTCTTTTTTGTAAAATCTTCTATCAAACGCATAATCTTTAAAAGCCTGTAACCAAGGGCGAACTCTTATAGGATCTATGCGATCATAAATATTTTCAACGCTCTTATATATGATTTCATAAGGATAGGCGGCTGGATTCTTATATCCTGCAGAACCCTCTGCAAATCCTGATGGATAGAGCATTGGAGCAAGATAGTCTGCATATTTCGCAAGAGAGCTTATAGTGTGTCCTATGTATGTGTCATCACTGACCCAGCAGACCATTCCATATGTATCGATTGAAACAAATGAACCGTATGGTCGTAGCTTTACCTGTGCAGCACGGATAAAATCTGAAATGGCATTGACACGGGTTTGTTGATTATTTGGTTGACCATATTGGATTGATTTATCAGCCGGAAATCTTACATAATCAAAGTTAATCTCATCAAATCCATGTTTGGCAGCATCAGCTGCAATGGAAAGTACATAGTCATAAGACTCTAGCTTATAGGGGTTTATCCATGCCATCTGATCTTTAGCACCATAGAGCTGACTAGTAGAATCAAAAATTGCAAACTGCGGGTAGTTCTTAGCTCTAAGGTCATCTTTAAAGACAACGACACGGGCAATCATATAAACATTTTTTGCCTTCATAAGTGCCATAAAGTCATCTATATTTTTGATAGTCCTATGCTTCCATACATCTATTTTGTTTGCAACTTCATAATCTGTTTTATATGAAGTCCAACCATGTTCATTTTTCACATCGACAACGATGGCATTAATTTGTTTATCATCTATCATCTTAATGATTTTTTTGAGAGTTTTAGAATCTAGACTCGCACCCCAAAAAGAGAGATACAAAGCTTGTACATGGATCGGAGAGATGAGGCATTTTAATGAAACAAAGCGTGGGTCGTTTAAAAAGCCATAAGGTCTGTATCCATAAGCTTTTACATGTAAGAGCTTCTCATTGGAGTTTATAACAAATCTTCCATTTTTATCGCTCAAGACTTCATTTTTGGTATCAAATACTTTTGCAGAGGCGATGGGTAGTCCCGTGACTTTGTCAGTCAGGATTCCAGAGGTAAATGCAAAAAGGAGCGTAGGTAGGAAAAACAGTAATAACTTTATCATGATAATCTCTTGAGTTGTGTATAATCTTTGAGTGCGATTATAGCCTAAAAAGGGGATTTGCAATATGGATTATTATCTGTCGTTACTCACTTTCATGCTTGAAATTGGCGTGGCGATGTTTTTATTTTTTACTCTATTTTTCATATATAAAAAGAAAAAATTGCAAAGGATTTCAAAGCTTCCTTTTTTAAAAGAGTATGAGGCAATCCTGTTAAAAACTACTCATTATCACAAACTTTCCGATGAAGATAAAAGAGATATTCAAAGATCAATACTGATGTTTGTAAATACGAAAGAGTTTATAGGTGTACATTGCGTCATCACGATGGAAATGAAACTTGTGATAGCGTTTTATGCCTGTTTACTACTCTTACATGTAAGTAAAGAGAACTGTTATGAGAATCTCAAAACACTGATCATTTATCCAAATACCATCATAACAAAAGAGATCAGATCAAGCGGCGGGATATATACAAATGAGCGCTTTTTACTCGAAGGTCAGTCCGTGAATGATACCGTCGTACTAAGCTGGCATGAGGCTAAAAAAGAGGCGTATCATCCCAGCCATAGGAATGTGATAATCCATGAGTTTGCACATGAGATAGATTTTATGGATGGAGAAGTTGATGGTGTGCCACCGATGAGCGCTTCAAAATATGAAACGTGGGCGAGGAGTTTGAGTAGAAATTTTACAGCATTAAACAAAGTCGTATTGAAAAATAGAGAGTGGGGTAAATATAAGCTTTTAGGCAGTTATGCGAGTACAAATGAAGCTGAGTTTTTTGCAGTAATCACAGAGCTCTTCTTTGAAAAACCAAATGCTCTCAAAGAAAACTTTCCTGACCTTTACAAAGAACTCTTAGATTTTTACAAAATAGAGTTTTTGGAGTAGTCAGTTATCTATTTTCCTTTTTCTCCGAAAAAACTTAAACCTATATATATGGCTGCAACAACTACAATAATGATCCCTATGGTTGTGGAGTCTAACTGCATAAAAAATCCTTAACGTATATTGAGATAATGTCGTAAACTTATATCCGACCAGACACGGCTTAGCTCAAGATGTTTTTTTATAGACTCATATACTATCTCAAAATCTTTATTTTTAGCTGATTGTTCAGCCAAAACAGCTTCGAGTCCTTTTTTCCCTGCGATATTCACTTCTT
Source organism: Sulfurimonadaceae bacterium (assembly GCA_036171835.1). GTDB lineage: Bacteria > Campylobacterota > Campylobacteria > Campylobacterales > Sulfurimonadaceae > Hydrocurvibacter. Next base: position 5,257 of record JAVHRU010000048.1, read on the forward strand.
CAGGAAACTGTAAAAACTCGATGCCAAGAGCTTTGAGTTTTGGTACAGTATGAATATTTTCATAATGAAATTCACTTGTCATAGAAGAGTTAAGATCGCTTGAACACAGATCGATGATAGCTTTGTGCTCAGATGCAAGCTTATTCCACGACTGTTTGTTGAATGTCAGTTCTAAAATAGAACCCGGTTCATGCCATCCTGAATAGTAATATGGCGCGACTTTATAAAATCCCATCTGCATATCAAGTGCCGGCCCGACCCATTCGGTAGCGTCAATCACTCCACGCTCTAGAGAGGTATATATCTCACCTGCCGGAAGCAGGACGGTGTTTACCCCCATTTTAGTAAAAACCTCTCCGCCAAGCCCTGGAATACGCATTTTAAGACCTTGCATATCTTTTAGAGAGTTGATCTTTTTACGAAACCATCCGCCCATCTGGATGTTTGTGTTGCCGCCTAAAAGAGGGTAGAGATTGTACTTATCATACTGTTGTCTCCATAGTGTTAGACCATCACCAAAGAGCATCCAAGAGTTTATCTCCTCAGCTGTAAAGCCAAAAGGGATACCGCTAAAAAGTGAAAAAGAGCTGTTTTTACCTTTCCAGTAATATGGCCCTGAGTGAAAAGCATCTATTTGTCCGTTACTTGCCGCATCAAAAACAGCTAGGGCAGGGACTAAAGTGTTTTTTGGAAATAGTTTGATCTCGAGTGATCCACCGCTTGCACCTTTAACTTTTTGTGCAAATCGCTCGACTCCCGTTCCCATTATAGGAAAATGCGCTGGCCAGCTTGTCGCAAGGGTGATAATCGTTTTTTTATTTTTGTTTACATATACATTTTTTTGTCCATCTACTGAAACTTGCGGATGCTTGGAATAGTCTATGGCTACATGATTACTGTCGTTGCATCCAGAAACTGCAACAGATGCTGCGGCTGCTAGTCCTGTTGTTATAAAATCTCTTCTATCCATTGAAATATCCTTTTTAAAACTCTAAAGTAAGCTGTTGTGTTTTTTTAGTAAAAAAACTTTTTTCTAAGAGGGTTTTATTTTGCTCTGCGATGAGTGCAAAGTGAAAATCCGTACTTTTTAAGATACTGATAATATCTACTTGAGAAATATAGGTAAAGATATTTGGCAGTATCTGTATATTTTCATCTAATCTATTTCTTGGAAGAATATAGATTATTTTTGCCCAATTTGCCTGAGCCTGCAAAAAAGTTATCTGAGATTCTATGAGTTCGAAATCGCTCTCAAAGATCAAAACTTTATCGCTTGTTCCAAACTCTTTTGGTTCAAAATTTTTATTTGTAAAAACAGGTTCAAAATGGGAAAGATGTCTAAATGAATTTATTTTGAAATCGATTTTTTCCTCTTTTAAAAGAGATAAAAGTATCTCTAGATAGGGAATAAAAAATAGAGACAGCAGTTGCCTCTCATAATAAATATCATCATAGATAAAAGAGGTTTCAAAAAGCGTTTGTTCAATAATCGTGATCTTTGCATCTGTAAGCTGTGGCATCACTTTTGGATGAGTAAAAATATCTTTACATGTAAAGGAGTGAGAGAATAGAATTAGAGAGTCAGATGTTATCTCCCAGAGTTCTTTAAAAGTCTCATAAATATCGCCATTAAGAGCTTTAAAGCGTTCTTCTGAAGAGATTTGTACTGCTAAATCAAGAGTGATTGCATCGCATTCATAGGCACTAATATTTTTATCTAAAATATGAAACCGTAAAATGCGTAAAAGAGCTGTTGCTATATCATCTACTTTGATCCATGCAATCTCACTATCACACATCTGCATCGGAGAATCAAAGAGGATGCCATATGCACCATTTAAGATGGCTGTTTCAATTTCACTGCTTTCTTTAGCGATGAAAAGATAACCTCTTTTTACACTCTTTGCTTCGTAAGCAAGTCCGCTAAACGCAGTAACATAAGGAGAATTTAGAAGTGTTGCATGGGTTAATGCGATGACATTTTCTAGTCTCATCCAATCGGTGTGCCCGCTTTTCTAGATTTTTCAGGTCTGATAAGACAGAGTCCATCCTCATCTTTTGCAGCCAAAAGCATACCCTCGGAAAGAAGTCCCATAAGTTTTGCAGGTTTAAGGTTTGCTACGACACAGACTTGCGTGTTGATAAGCTCTTCTGGGCTATAAAACTCTCTGATTCCAGCGAGGATTTGGCGAGGAACTTCTTCACCGACATCTACTTTTAGCTGAATTAGTTTTTTACTTTTTGGAACTTCTGCGGCATCTAAAACAGTGCCGATTTTTAAAGCTGTCTCGAAAAATTGTCCTATCTCTATGAGATTATCACCTTCAACCGTTGTCTCTTTTTTCGCTTCCATCTTTTTTGGTTCAGCTTTTATTTCCACAGCTGAAGTCTCTTCTTTTGCATTATTGTCTTGCATCAAAGGCTCTTCAACGCGAGGGAAAAGTGGTGGAACTTGTTTAATGACAAAAGGTTTGAGCAGAGCTTTTTCTAAGACGATAGCTTTATAAGATTCGCTGTCTATTACAAATCCAAATGCATCTGCAACCGTTGATGTAGTGTTTGGCATTACTGGATGCAGTGCTACTGCGGCTTTTGCTAGGACATTGGCAACAAGTGCGACTGTTGCGAGTGCTTCATCTTTTTTGTCTTCTTTCATTTTTACCCAAGGAGCATGTTCTTCGATCGCTTTATTACCGATACTAAAGAGTTTCCATAGTTCTTCGAGATATCTATGAGGCTGAAGATTTGTAATGTATGCATCCAAACTATCTAAGATGATATTTGCTTCTGTGATCTCTTTTGTGTGGTATTTTAAAACATCCACACTGTCGATGTTAAATTCAGAGTATTTACCGCTCATACCGATGATACGGTTTAAAAGATTGCCAAGGTCGTTGCTGAGATCTGAATTGATACGGTCGATAAACGCGCGCTGAGAAAAATCGCCGTCTTGTCCAAAAGGGACTTCACGGAGCATGAAATATCTGAAATTTTCAAGTCCATAAGCTTCGCTGACCTCTTTTGGAGAGACGACATTGCCTTTTGATTTACTCATCTTTTCGCCATCTCTTGTCCACCAGCCGTGAGCGCCGATATGTTTAGGAAGAGGAAGATCTAAACTCATCAAAAATGCAGGCCAGTAGATCGCATGAAAACGTAAAATATCTTTTCCGACGAGTTGCATCTGGGCAGGCCAGTAACCCATATTTTCTTCATCTTTTCCATATCCAAGGGCTGTGATATAGTTTAAAAGAGCGTCAAGCCAAACATACATAACGTGTTTGTCATCATTGAAAGACTCAGGAAGTGGAACACCCCATGTAAAACTTGTACGAGTTACAGAAAGGTCATGAAGACCATTTTTTACGAAATTTATGACCTCATTTCTTTTTGATCGTGGCAGGATGAAATCTGGATGTGCTTCATAATATTCTAAAAGTGGTTTTTCATATTTAGAGAGATTGAAAAAATAGCTTTCCTCTTTAACGATACTTGTCGCGCGCCCACAATCTGGACAAAACTCGCCATCGACGAGCTGAGTCTCTGGGAAAAAAGTCTCACAACTGACACAATAATGCCCCTCGTAATCACCTTTATAAATATCGCCTTTTGCATACATTTTCTCGAATGCTTTTTTGACACCTTCCATATGGTAATTATCAGTAGTTCTGATAAACTTGTCATAACTGATACCAAAATCATCCCAAAGGTTTTTAAAAGTTGCACTGATCTCGTCTGCGAACTCTCTTGTGGATTTTCCATTTTTCTTTGCAGATTCTTCGATCTTTTGACCATGCTCATCTGTTCCCGTCAAGAAGAAAACATCTTCGCCTTTGAGTCTGCCGTAACGTGCTAGTGTATCAGCTATAAACGTTGTATATGCATGACCTATGTGAGCTTCACCGTTTACGTAGTATATTGGCGTCGTTATGTAGTTTTTCATAAAATCCCTATTCATTTAAAATTCAAATCCACCGGTCTGTCCTTTTGACATTGAGTCATACACAGCCGCAATATATTTATTTCTAAGTTCACAGCCTATGTAGTGTTCACATTTGCTACAACTTTCATGTGATTTTTCTTCCTGACAACTCTGAATTTCGACTATCATCATATCAAGTCTCTCTTCATAGATATCAGTTTCTTGCATAGACATCTTTTACTCTTGCAATCTCATATTTTGAACCAAAAAAGCATGGCGATGTATCGTGTACATGTGAGCATGGAAGGGTAAGAAGATCGTTTTTGCCATCGATCGCTTCACCGCCTGCTTTTGTGTACATGTAAGCAAAAGGAAACACTTCAAAAAGCTTACGAAGTTTGCCCTCAGGTTTGTCAGAAGTCGCGGGATATGAGAAAAGTCCGCCACCTTTGAGAAGAATCTGATGTAAGTCAGGAACCATTCCTCCTGAATAGCGAAGTCTGTAACCCTCTGCAAAGAAAGAATCCACAAGCTCTTTATGGTAAGGAAGCCAGTTTTGCTGTGTGCCTCCCGGAGCGTTTAGTTTACCTTTTTCATTTAAGTGTATCTCTTTAACGAACTCAAAATCTCCCGCTTGAAGCAAGTAGAGTTTGACTTTGTTTTCTGCAAATACCATCTCAACACGTGGACCGTAAACAACGTAGCATGATGCGACCATATTCTCAGCAGCAAACCCGCCTTTATAGATTCCAAAGATAGAACCGACACTGAGGTTTACATCTACAAGTGATGAACCATCAAGCGGATCGTAAGCGATGAAGTAAGGCGCATCATCTCTGAATTTCATCGCATCTTCTTTCTCTTCACTCGCGATTGTGTTTATAGATAAAACACTACTAAACTCCTCTTCGATGATCATATCACACTTGATATCAAGCTGAAGCTGAGTTTCTCCAGAACTATTTTCAGATTCTGAATATCCAAAATCCTTTACGTCTATGGCACTTTTTATACGTTTTGCACTGCGTTGTATCGCATCAAAAATATCTCTCATTTACACTTCCTTTGCATTTTTATATATCCACTCAATCACTTCGTCTGTATCGTTTAAATCCAAAATATCGACATCTTTCGGAATATCATATTTATTAATATCTACAGTCTCATCAACTGCGAGCGCGTCCATATAGTTAAAATAACTTTCATCAAGAGAGTTTCTAAAAACACTGATACGCGGCAGTGGAAGACCTTTAAGACCCTCTACAAGTAAAATATCAAACTCTCCAAAAACCCGAATCATCTCATCGAGTTCTTTTTGTCTATTTGAAAAGTATGTTGTACGAGCAGGGGAAGTGACGATGACCTCCGCGCCCGTATCTGTAAACTTATAACTATCTTTGCCCTCTACATCAAACCTTGCTTTGTCTTTTGGATCATGCTTTATGATCGCGACCTCTTTGCCATGCTCATGGATAAGCTTTCTTGCAATTTTGAGTATTAATGTTGTTTTTCCGCTATTTGAAGGGCCGGTAAAAGCCACTGCTATTCTTTTTTTCATCTTTGGATTATACTTCATACTCATTAAAAAGTTGTTTAAGCTATAATTAGAAATCTTAAAATTTTCAGGTTTTTTCTATGCGTTTTTCTTTACATGTAAGCCTTGTCTTAGCTACTCTTTTTATATTTACAGGATGTACGAAGACGAATGCGTTTTCAAGATTTCATTTTAGTGCAGTAAAAGAGCAGGCGGCTTCGAGTCTTAGGACTTCCAAAATCAATCTAGACAACGACGTCATTGGAATTGTATCTGCTATCTATCTCAATGAAGTAAATCCGCAAAAGTATAATGGCATGGAATATTTTTATATAGCAGTATATACAAAAAATAAAGACACACTTCATGATCCAAACAGTGTAAATAAGAGTGATATGGTTTTAAAACTTAATGATGAGTTACCTGTGAAGATAAAAAAAATGGATCAGAAAAATGAATTTGAGGGATTAATAGCACTCGATAACAACTGGACTAGCTATTATCTCGTCGCATTTCCTACATCGCAGAGTGATAAACTTTCCATTACTTTACAAGATGGGAAATTTGGTTCTCTTCCTTTAGTTTATCAAAAAAATGAACTATAGAAAAATCCTCATGCAGGATTTTTTTGTAGATAGCATAGTTCGCTAAAACTCTCTTTCCGTACTCTCTACTTTCAACATTCGTCATCGTATCCATACTTAAAAACGGTTCATACGCTCCAGTTGTAAATTTACCGGATTGAATATATCTTTTCGTAAATCCTAGACCACCATTGTATGCATAAGCTTTAAAGAGAGGATTGTCTAACTGTGTATTTAACCAAGCTAGATGCTTGATTGAAAATGAGATATTTGTTTGTGGGTCAAACATATCACTGTAGCAAGAGACTTTATTTGGCATCTGTTTGTTGAGTGAATCAACTAAAAACGGCATTAATTGCATAAGACCCAACGCATATGAGGAGGAGATGACAGATGGTATAAACTGGCTTTCCTGACGCATAAGAGCATATAAAAATGCCTTATCATCATTGGAAAGAGATGAAGTGTACTCTGTGTAAGGCATAATATAATTTTCTAATTTATATGCGTTTGCTTTTTCAAGAGTATAGCCTTCAAGCACTAGCATGTTTTTTTTACCATAATCATCTGCTAAAGAATGAAGATCATTTTTTGGAGTTGCATTGATTGTTTTTTTCATCTCTATCCATGCAAATGGATCTTCAATACATTTGGATTTTAAGGTCTTACCCTCAGCTGTAAAGTAGTTTGTAGTCTCAATATGTAAAACCTCTTTGGCATAGAGCGTATAGATATTAATATTTATACTTTGAGCGACTTGTTTGAGGTACTTTATATCATTAGTAATGAGATATTTCCAAAATATTGTCTTGTCTTTATCTATTTGTGCATAGGATTTTTTATTTGAAACATCTAGATACGAAAGTGCGAGCTCTTTTTTATTTTCTAAAAGATAGTGTATCGCCATAAAAAAAGTGCTACTTGCATCGAGTTTATTTGGATCTATTAAAGTGAGAAGCGGTACAAATTGATCCATTTTCTCATCATTGATCGTAGCTTCAACGAGTGTTGAAATTTTAGGCGAGGCGGAAATATATGTCATAAACTCTTTGGAATAAGCGTGGTTAAAATGATCTTCTCTGTATTTTTTTCCCGCACCGTTCATAACTGTCAAGATATCTGAGGGATTGTACTGCATTAAGGTCTTTTCATCCATAGCAGAACTCATAATATCAAGATATTTTTTTGTTTTGTCTACAAAAACTCTTTTCTCAAGCTCTTTTATCTGAGGTTTTGTATACACAGCTGCAGCCCATGGCGTCATAGCTATTTGCAGACAGCTGTTATCATCAAGCTTGAGAAGTTCATTTGCCGGAACACTCATACATTTTGCAATATATTGTATTTCAGGACGAGAAGTCTTTTTGGCATACATGAAGAAGAGTTTTGTATTTACATTTTCCATCTGATCAAATGCGCTGTCTGCTTGATCTGGTGTAATGTCCTGCTTTAAAAACTGCCAGATGAGAAAGTTTTTTGCACGAGAAGCAGGTTTTGAATTGATCTCATCAAGAGTTATTTGTGCAGAGAGCAGGGTGCTAAGAAATAAAAGCCACAGTTTCATTTACACGAGCCTTAAAAGTCCAGCTTTAAGAATAAGCATAATTACCTGTAACGCGATAACAATGATAAGTGGTGCAAGGTCGATACCATTAAAAACAGTTGGAATGAAGCGTCTCACAAAGCTATAAGCCGGTTCACTTAGACGATATAAAATCTGTACAAGCTGATTACGCGGATCTGGATTGACCCAAGTGATAAGTGCGGCAATGATAATTACCCAGATATAAACATTTAACAGCGTAAGAAAGATGCTGCCGATACCAAAAATTATCTCACTCATTTGACTATCTCCTTGATGTAGTTTTTAAGGTATGGATAAAGATCAGAGAGCTCAGGACCATGTTCCGCACCAGTTAAAAGAAGACGAAGCGGTTTAAAGAAATTTTTTCCTTTAAGACCTGATTGCTCAATTATATGGGCTTTAAATTCTTCAAACCCTTCAAAGTGAGGAGCATTCTTTATAACCTCTTGCATTGATGCAGCTTGCACAGTAAACTCTTCTGGGATCTCTTTTGGTGCAAAAATAGGTGCTATTTTAGTTCTGAGTTCTTTAAGAGTGCTTACTTCATCCAAAAATATTTTAGCAACTTCTCCGATGTCATCATCTGCAAAACCAACGTAGCGTGAAAGCTCTTTTGGATCAAGTAGTCTTAAATGCTCTTTGTTTATAAATTTGAGTTTATCAAGGTCAAAACGTGCAGGAGCTTTAGATATAGAGTGGATATCAAACCATTCTATTGCTTCTTCTAATGTAAATATCTCTTTTGGCGGTTTATTACCGATAAGGATAAGATAGTTTGCAATGGCTGATGGAAGATAGCCCTCTTCAAACATCCATTTTACACTTGAAGCATTGTCACGTTTACTCATCTTTTTGCCCTCATCATTTAAGATGATAGGAAGATGCGCATATTCCATACTCTTTTCGTATCCAAGGGCATCTCTTATAGCAATCTGTTTTGGAGTGTTACTCACATGATCTTCGCCGCGAATGACTAAAGAGATGTCAGCCAACATGTCATCAACTGCACATGCAAAGTTGTAAGTCGGAGTTTTGTCTTGACGCATAATAATAAAGCTGTCGATATCATCAGGAGAAAAAGTGATTTCACCTTTGATAAGATCTTTTATAGTGATCGCATTTTCCGGCTTTTTAAGACGAACAACAAAAGGATTCATATTATCGATAACGAGTTCAGCAGGAAGATTTTCACAAGCTCCATCATAACGATATGCTTTTTTCGCTTCTTTCGCTTCTTCTCTTTTTTGCTCTAAAGTCTCAGGTTTACAAAAACAGTTAAAAGCTTTTTTATCATGTAAAAGCTGTAATGCCATCATAGAGTGAAAACGAAGATTGCTGCTTTGATACATAAGCTCTTTGTATTCGATGCCAAAGATACCTAAAATCTCTAAGATCTCTTTGTCTTTTCCTTCGATATTACGCTCTTTATCTGTATCTTCGATGCGGATTAAAAGAGATTCATTTCTCTGTTTTGAGACTATATAATTAAAAAGGGCGACGCGAAGATTGCCGATATGCATATCGCCAGTTGGACTTGGGGCAAAACGTAACATATAAATTCCTAATTTTTTTGTGAAATTGTAACTTAAGTTTGATTTGTAAAAGATTAAAAGGATAAATAAGTATGAAGTCTAAATAAAAGAAGTGGTGACTCCAAGGGGATTTGAACCCCTATGGCAAGGATGAAAACCTTGAATCCTAACCATTAGATGATGGAGCCATCTTTACAGATGGTTTATATCTGAGCCGAAATTATATCTTTTAAAATCTTAAAAAAATATAAAATCGGAGAGTTTTTAGTCGTTATAAAAACTTCTAAGTGCTCTAATAATAACTGCATTTTTAGAGATACTTTCAGCTTTAGCATTGTCATCAACCATTTCATAAAGATCAAGTGGAAGAGATATAGAAAAAGTTTTTGTTTCTATTTTTTTCTTTTTGTTGATCATATTTACGATGTTTGAGATCAATTCTATGATTTTCTTTGTATCGATCGGCTTTTGAATAAAACTGTTTACACCGATTTCAATTGATTCAGATATCTTTTGAATATCATTACTTGCAGAGATGATGATTACAATTTGATCTGAATTAATCTCACGTATGCGGCGTGCTAATTCGATTCCATCCATTTCTGGCATTATAATATCCAAAAATACGATGTCTGGCATCATTTTTTCATACATTTCTAAAGCTTCTTTTCCATTGAACGCAGATTTTACTTCAGCGAAAAAGTTTTTAAAAGTTGAACTTAGAAGCTCATTTGCCACCGCTTCATCTTCAAC
>JAVHRU010000049.1:0-3237 GCA_036171835.1 Sulfurimonadaceae bacterium
TCTGAAATTTATGAATATATAAAAACTACTAATATTACTTATGTACAAGGGTATTACTTGGGTAAACCAGAACCCTTAAATATAATTTTGTCCAAATAAAAGCTAATTATCGATAAAATAGCATTATGAAAAATATGACAAATAAAAAAGCAGTCTGTATTATGAGTGGCGGGATGGACTCAACTTTGAGTGCTTATATGATGCGTGATCTTGGCTATGAGATTATTGCCGTGCATTTTAATTACGACCAACGCACGCAGAAAAAAGAGCTTGAATGTTTCAATAATATCTGCGAAGCCTTACAGCCGCAGAGCACTTCGCATGTAGGCAAAAAATATAGCCTCGATATCGGTTTTTTCAAAGAACTCGGAGCTTCGGCATTAACTGATACGAACATAGAAGTGCCGACAGGCGGGATAGAAGAGGGTGTTCCTGTTACCTATGTGCCCTTTCGAAACGGTATCTTTTTAAGTATGGCAGCGGCTATTGCAGAAAAAGAGGGCGCGAGTGCTATTAGCATCGGTGTTGTTGAAGAAGACAGCAGTGGATATCCAGATTGCAGACAAGAGTACATAGAAAGTATGCAAAGAAGTATCAATCTCGGTACAAAAGATGAGACAAATATCACTATTTTTATGCCGCTTGTGCATCTTAAAAAATCTCAGATCGTCCAAGAAGCGCAAAAACTCAATGTTCCATTAGAGCTGACATGGAGCTGTTATAAAAACGAAGACAAAGCTTGTGGCGTTTGCGATAGTTGTAGACTGCGATTAAACGGTTTCAAGGAAGCTGGTATTAAAGACCCAATCCTATATGAATAACTTAGAGATTCTTGGCTTACATGTAAGCTATACATATAATCCAAGACTTAAAAATAGCTATATCAATATTCTCCCATCTGCAAAAATCGTTGTCAAAACACCGATAAATTCTGAAAAACATATTCGTGAACTCGTACAAAGTAAACATACTTGGATTGTAAAAAAAATAAATCATATTGAAAAATATCAAAAAGTAAATGTAAATCTTGAGGATGAAGTATTGATATTTGGTGAGCTTTACAGTGTCGATCATGAAGTAGCTTCTATTTTGAGAGAGAAACTATCTAAATCCAGAAGTGTCACAAACGAAAATATCGTAAATCTTTATGATAGCTACTATAAAGAGATGGCATCACAACATATCCCTGAGCGTGTAGAGTATTTCAGTCGTATTATGGGACTTTATCCCTCCAATATCAAATACAGAAAGATGAAAAGAAGATGGGGAAGCTGTGACTCTAAAAAAGAGTTGACATTTAATATCTATCTTTTAAAACTTTCTCGCGAGCTTATAGACTATGTGATCGTCCATGAACTCTCCCATATAAAGCATATGAACCATTCAAAACGATTTCATGATCTTGTAAAAAGCCATCTTACAAATGCCAAAGAGTTGGAAAAACAAATCAAAGAAGAGTACTATAAATTTATGATACAATAAACAAAAGTAGGGGAGTAGTATGAGTATAAATATCTTATTTGTATGTGTTGAGATTCCAAAAATAGTTACTAAAAATGTTTTGGAAGCCGAATTTCCCGGTATGATGCTCAGTAAAATAGAAAACTCTCTTGTTGGTGAGATTACAAATAATAAGCTTATCTTTGTCTCATCTTTTGGTGTTATCACCTTCTGTAATTTTGCGCATGAAGAGATACGTTCATTTCTCTCCCGCCTAGATGTCCAAGAGGCACAGCACTATAAAACTGCACTTATAAACCAAGATTATCCGATGATTGTTCATGAGCAATATACAAAACCAATCATCGATGCAAACACTATAAAATATGACAGATTTGACAAGTCCACAGCTTCCATCATCTCTTTGGCTCTTTCTCAAAGTGTTGGACTCGAGATTCGGGAGAGAATACTTGAACTGAAGATGACAGAGAGCAGAAAACTCTACGAAAAGACAGAAACACTGCAGGTGAAGGATAGGGCAAAACTGATGAAATTTGCCAGTTCTATCGCAAAAGAGCGCTTTCATATTCTTAATCAACTCTATCTCTTAGACAAGCCTGATATCTTATGGGATGATGTAGAACTTGAATCGCTTTACAACCAGCTCTCTTTGCAGTTGGAGCTCAAATCAAGATTTGATGTGATCGAATATAAGATCTCTTATTTAAAAGAGTCAGTAGAGTTTGCAAAAGATATGATCAATCAAAAATCAAGTGAGTTTTTAGAGTGGATTATCATTTGGCTGATCGTGATAGAGATCATCTTTTCTGTCTATAATTTTATAAAAGATTTTGTCAAGTAAGAGGGGCGGAAAAAATTAATTCCCACTTGCTTTAGCAAGCATATCGTAATTTTTCAATACCTTCGCGTAGTAGTTGTTATCATTTATTTTTCCATTATAACAATTGAGTGTTTTTGAAGTAAATCCGTATTTGCCAATACAGCCTTTTAATACCCAAGCACCCATATAGATATTCACTTTTTCGTCAAGAAGCTTATCTACTGGAATACCATTCTTTTTTAACATTGAAAAGTGCACTGAGTTGACTTGCATGATGCCATAGTCACATGTGCCATTGTTGTTTGCACAGTTAACAGCATTTGGATTTTGTCCGGACTCTGTTTGTGCAATTGCTTTTAAGAGAAGGTAATTAATCTCATAATATTCACCTGCATCTTTATAATTTTGATCATCCCCAATAGCGCTAGAAGAGAATAGAAAGATAATAAATAAGGTGATTAAAAAATTTAGCGATTTCATATTATTATTTTAGCACAAATGAACTGCATTGTATAAAGATTAGAAGATTTCTTAAGATATATGATTCTATCAAGACTAAACTCACCACTAATATTAGTTTCTTTTAGAACGAAATATGCAATATCTTTTATACTATTAAGAAGAAGAGGATGATATATGCTGGAGTATGTCTTAAAGACACCTTGTGGTGCTATAGTATCAGGTTCTGATCCTTGTATCATTAACCAATCTGCTGCATTAATCTCAATGCAAGAGCTGAATAATATCAAACTTAATAACGCTGTTTTTGAAACTCTTTTCATACGTTTTCCTTATAATATGCGTGGGAATATTATAAGAAAAGAACGAAAAGAAAACGAAAAGAAATTATTATAAAAAGGACTATAAAATGAAAAGGAAATTATACTGTCTAGGCATAGGAGAATATAGACTAATAATACATATTGGTTAACATAATGTAAATTCTCTTGAAAAAA
>JAVHRU010000050.1:0-14746 GCA_036171835.1 Sulfurimonadaceae bacterium
ATGATGTAATCATTCCTTCGACCCTCTGAAACTCCTATTTTCTGGAGTTTCAATCCCTCTCTAAATTTTACTTAACTATTTTTCAACCACACTTTTTAAATCTACATATTCTACCAATGAAGATATGAGATTTATCTTTCTAAGAAAGCTATTTAATAGGAGTTATTATGTCAGAATGGACATATTTGATATTTGCGGGTATTTTAGAAATCGGATTTGCATCAACACTTAAATTAACTGAAAACTTTACGAAGTTATTCCCCACAATCGCATTTTTAGTATTTGCAGTCAGTAGTTTTTATATGTTAACAAAAGCAATCGAGCATATCCCCGTTGGTACTGCTTATGCAGCTTGGACGGGAATCGGTGCAACGGGAGCAGTTATTGTTGGGATAGTAATATATGGGGAACCTGTTAGTGCCATGAGAATCTTTTTTCTTTGTACCCTCATAGGCTCTATTGTAGGATTGAAGTTGGTAAGTCACTAACAGGCACATCTTAAATCTTATATTTCTTTCTTCTCTTTTGTTAAGAAGATAAGAAGAGCAAGCGAGACAATGATAAATGAGATCCCGCCCATAAGATAAAGCGCGTTGACCATTTTGTCATAGTTTTCTATCGCTATTTTAAAGACGACCATCAGAGTTTCAATAGAGAGTGCTATCAAAATGGTGATAAGAAATTTTGTGAGTATCTTTATCTCGATGCGTGAATCTTTTAAATAACTTTTAAAAAATACCTCTTGTTCAAGCACTGTTTTTGCCAAGTCAAAGATAGCAAGGCCAAGAGTCGTAGCAATCACGGGTTTAAATATTGCATCAATATTCAGACTGTTTTGTGTAATATTACTAATAAAATCGTATCCGCCATAGATAATTGCCGACATAGAAAGCAACATCATAAAAAAACCGGCTACAAAATAAAAGGCTTTGATGATCTTACTAAAGTAAACATGTTTTTCGATAAGCCCAACACGTTCAAGCAACTTCTCTAAAGCAAAATCCATAAAGATGATTTCATTTCCCTCTTTTTTTGAAACAGTAATGCAAAGCGTTCCTGTAGTTGAACTTTGATAAGGGTTTGTAAAAGCAAAGTTGTTTTCTTTGATTTGGAGTTTGTTGATAAGGTAACTTCTGCTTTTCTCTCTCTCGGTGTCGTCATTATATTGACTGTAGATATTTGCAGATGTTTGAACCTTTGTTGTTGCATCGACAATATATATGATTTCAAGTGAGGGAAAAGTGACAAAAAGTTTTTTATAAAAGTTATGTGCTTCATTGTTGATCTTACCGAGACCTTCAATACTATTTTCTATAATAGTCTCAATTTTCTCTCTGTTTTTGTTATATATCTCGATATATTCTTTCATCTTATTTCCTTGCTATAACTATTTATAGCGAAAGTATATCGATGAAAGAGTGTATATCAAACAGAGAATTGCTTATAAATTAAGCATTCGTGTCCAAGATAGAATATCCAAGACCAGTCATCTTTTGGTTGATGAGGTCTGTTGCTTTTGTAATTGTTTGTTGGCTGATATCTGGAAGTTTGCTGCCCCAGATTTTTTCTGCTTCTTTAAAACCTTGCATGATTCCTGAACGGCCAGCGCGAAGCATACTCTCATTATCTCCAGCACCGTTGATGACAAAATCAGCTATTCTTTGTGCAGTCTTCGTAACGCCAAAAAAACCATCATCAGCCACAAGTTTCTTCGCTTCACTTTGTGAGAGATCTGCGATATTTTTGCCGTTATAGCCTATATCTTTTAGAAAATTTTGAAAATCTTTTTGATTAAGATCAATCTGATTATCGGTACTATTGGATATTTTAGCCTGAACATCCACAGAAAGGGTACTAAAGTTAGTTGCACTTTTTTGCATCTGAGCTTTTAGCTCAGTGAAATTACTTTTGATCTCCTCTTGCTTTTTTATTTTCTGTTCCTGATATGTTTTATAAATGTCTGTCTGATTGATATTTGAGTTAACCTGCATAAAAAACTCCTTTAAATTTACACCCATAGTGTACACACTATGTGAACAACATCGGCAATAGAAACTTTTAGTAAAATCTATATTTTTTTATTTATCTCTTTTGAAGTACAACGGAATAAAATCCCACAATTATAAAAAGGTATACGAATGGAATATATATCAATATTTTTAGATTCACTTGTAACTCTTAGCAATGCGATGGCGCCTTATATTCTGTTTGGACTTCTCTTTGCAGGCATATTGCACGAGCTTGTTCCCGAGGGTCTTGTCACAAAACATTTGGGTAAGGAAAGTATCTCTTCAGTCATTAAAGCCACGCTCTTTGGAGTACCGCTTCCCGTGTGTTCATGTGGCGTCATACCACTTGCTACAAGCATCAAAAAAAGTGGTGCAAGCCGAGGTGCGACGCTCTCGTTTTTGATCTCTACACCGATAACGGGAGTGGACTCCATCCTTGCGACTTACGGGATGTTTGGATGGGTGTTTACTCTTTATAGAGTTTTTACCTCTATGTTGATAGCGATGATCGCAGGTGTGCTTACAAATATTTTTGATAAAGAAGAAGAGATTGTAAAACCTAAGTTTTTTCTCTCTCCTGAAAAACCTACGGAGTCAAGTTGCTGTTCAAGCTCTTCATGCTCTAGTTCCTCAAGTGAAAAGACAAAATTTTCTATAAAAAAAGCACTGAGATATGGCTTTGTGACTCTGCTTGGAGATATAGCAAAACCATTGTTTTGGGGCTTGATTATCGGGGCGTTGATAAGCTCATTTATTCCGCAGAATTTGAGTGATATTTTAGTCGAGTATTCTTGGCTCTCTTACATCATCGCTATTGCCATCGCTGTACCTATGTATGTTTGTGCTACGGCGTCACTGCCGATTGCTGCGGCACTTATGCTCTCCGGCGTGAGCGCTGGGGCGGCATTTGTGTTTTTAAGCGCGGGCCCTGCTACAAATACAGTAACAATCGGTGTAGTAAAAAAGATGTTAGGAAAACGCTCTGTGATCATCTATTTAAGTAGCATAATCCTTGGAAGCGTAATCTTTGGGCTTGGTCTTGATTATCTCTTTGGCACTTTAAATATCAGTCCAAAATCACTCTTACATGTAAGCGAAAACATGGGAATTATCTCTATACTTAGCAGTATGTTTTTATGGGGATTTGTGCTCTATTTTATTGCTAAACCCTATCTTAAAAGAGCATAAGCCTGATGGGCAATCTCCAACTCTTCATCAGTTGGAATCACATAAAGGGCTATTTTACTTTTTTCTTGTGAGATAAGAGTGGCATGGGTTTTTACGCCGTTGTTTTTTTCTTCATCCATATAGATATCAAATGCCGTGTCAAGACCACCTAGTATCATTTTCCTTATATGGTAGCTGTTTTCTCCGATACCTCCGCTAAAGACGATGGCATCTACACGTCCAAGAATTGCTATATAAGAACCTATATATTTTTTCACTCTTTGTGTCATAATCTCCAACGCCAGTTTTGCATCTTCGTCGTCTCGCTCAAGTATCTCTCTCACATCACTGCTGCCGCATATCCCAAGGAGTCCGCTCTTTTGATTGACAAGTTCATCAAGCTCTTTTTCGCTAAATCCGAGTTTGAGGAGATATAAAAGTATTGCAGCATCTATGTCACCGCTTCTTGTTCCCATAACAAGACCTTCTAGCGGAGTAAAACCCATAGAAGTATCATAAGATTTTCCATTTTTTATAGCCGTAGCACTTGCGCCGTTTCCAAGATGAAGCGTGATGATATTGAGTTCATTCACATCTTTGTTCATCAGTTTTGCACACTCTTTTAAAAGATAGTTATGTGAAGTTCCATGAAAGCCGTAACGACGGATATTATACTTTGTGTAAAGCTCTTGCGGCATGGCGTACATGTAAGAGGAGGGCGGCATATCTTCATGAAACGCCGTATCAAAAACGGCTATTTGCAAAGTGTTTGGTGCCAGAGCTTTTGCCGTTAAGATACCGTCTAAATTTGCAGGATTATGCAAAGGTGCGAGATGAGAAAGCTCATCTATTGCTTCTATAACGGCATCGTCGATAATGGTCGCTTGTTTAAAAGTATGACCGCCGTGAACAACTCGATGAGCAATAAAATCGATTCTCTCCATAGAGTTTATGATTTTCTCCAGCTCTTTGTGACGGTTACCTTTGAGCTCCTCGATGGTTCCTTTCTCTAAAGTTTTTTCAGATTCCATATCAAATATTTTAAATTTTATGGAAGAACTGCCGGAATTTAGAATAAGGGCTCTCAAGGTAACTGTCCTGCTTGTATAGCTGTGATGGCTACCGTGTTTACAATATCGGCGACACTGCAACCACGGCTGAGGTCATTGACCGGTTTGTTAAGTCCTTGAAGCACTGGTCCTATGGCGATGGCTCCCGTGGAACGCTGAACTGCTTTGTACGTATTATTTCCGGTGTTGAGGTCGGGGAAGATAAATATATTTGCTTCTCCTGCTACTTTTGAATCTGGAAGTTTTGCTTTTGCGACACCCTTATCGATGGCTGCATCGTATTGGATGGGTCCATCGATCAGTAAAGAGGGATATTGTTTTTTTACGATTTCAGTCGCTTTTTTTACCCTCTCTACATCCTCTCCTGTTCCGGAATCTCCGGTCGAGTAAGAAAGCATTGCAATTTTTGGTTCTATTCCAAATTGACTTGCGGTGTGTGCAGTTGAGATAGCAATTTGCGCAAGTTCCTCAGCACTTGGATCTTGATTGACGGCACAATCGGCATAGACTAACACCTGAGTCTCTAAACACATAAAAAAGAGGCTTGAGACAATGGAAACATCTGGATGTGTTTTGATGATCTGAAGTGCTGGACGTATTGTGTCTGCTGTCGTGTGTGAAGCTCCGCTGACCATGGCATCTGCTTCACCGGTGTGAACCATCATTGTCGCGAAATATGTTTTATGATTCATAGCATCTTTTGCCGTCTGAAAGGAGAGACCTTTTTCTTTTCTAGATTCGTAAAAAATCTCAGAATATTCCTGAAGTTTTTCACTTTTGAGGGGATCGATGACTTTAGCTTGAGAGATATCAAGTCCCAGTTGCAACGATCTTTGTTTTATCGTTTCATTATCGCCTAAAAGTATAATCTCTGCGAGTCCGCGTCTTAAAATGATCTCCGTTGCGCGAAGGATTCTGTCATCTTCGCTCTCAGGTAATACTATGGTTTTTTTGGCAATTTTTGCCATATATGATATTTTATACTCAAACATCATCGGCGTCATGATCTCTGAAGTTACGACTCTGATTCTTGATTCTATGGCGTTGATATCTACATTTTCATTAAAAAGTCCCAATGAAAGGGCAATCTTTCTTTCATCATAGGATTTGAGTTTTGCTTTTGTCGCAGTGATGTTGAGCGCGGTGGTATAAGTATCGGTAGGAACACTTATAATCGGGATACGATACCCGCCAACACCATTGATAAGAGCTAAGATATTTGGATGTATCTCCATATCAAAAGGGATGATGATCCCAGAGATATTTGCAAAATTTTGAGATTGCAGAGCACATAAAAGTCCCACGATAATCTCAGATCTATCTGCTGGGACAATAACAAGATCTCCATCTTCTATATGATCTAAAAAATTATCCAAAGTAAGGGCTGCGACCTTGATTTGTTTGACGAGTTTACCTCTGTCCTCGTCTTTGAGAAGAACTTTTTTTGCTCCTAAATTATCTATGATATCTCCGATGGTTGGAGTGTCAAGTTCAGGAATTTCTCGTAGAAGATAGAGATTTTCATTTGGAAGTTTAGCCTGTAACTCTTCAAAGCCATTTGGATAGATACGGTTGATAAAAGTTGCGAAATGAAAGCATTTTTGTGAGAGAATATTTTGCTTATCTATCTCATAAGTTTCAATGAGCTCGTTTACATGTAAGCCTTTTGCATTGATCACATTGACAAAAGGAGTTGCAAAATTCTGAGCTATTTTTATATTGATATCAAAGTCGAAAGAGTGGATAAGAGAATTTTTTTGTATCCCTTGGCAGACTATAAAATCGTACTTTTCTTCAAGTTTTTTGTATTTTTTGATGAGTTCTTCGATGAGTTCATCAGTTTTATTTTTTGCAATCATCATCTGAACATAGGAGAGTTCAAAACCATAGCTTTCTTCATAACTCATTTCAAGTGTATATCTTGATCGAATAAACTCGATATCTAAGTCTTTTGCATTTGAGATGATGGGTTTGAAAAAAGCGACTTTATGGATTTTACGGCTGATTATGTCCATAAGTCCCATAGTGACAAGTAAACTACCTGCATTTTTGCTGTTAGATGCAATGTAGATACTTTTCATTTATAACTCCTAAAGATTAAATAATTGTTTGTATTCGCTTATATTTTCGATGATTTGATTTGCCGGTATTGCCTTGGAATAGTAGAATCCTTGCAGAACATCGACTTTATTCTCTTTTAAATACTGTACATGTTTATTGGTCTCAACACCCTCTGCTATAACATCCATATTGAGTGCATGTGCCAAAGATGTAATGGCCATAACGATATGTTCATTACTTTTTTTATCAAATACAGGAATTATAAATGATTTATCGATTTTTATAGTGTTTATCGGAAGCTGTGCAAGATATTCAAATGAGGAATAGCCAGTTCCAAAATCGTCAAGTGCGACTTGAACCCCAGCTTTTCGTAAAATATTCAGCTCTTTTATAGCCAAGGTGATATTATCCATAACAACGGATTCTGTCATCTCAACTTTTAAAAGACGAGGATTAGCTCCATAATCTGCGGCACATTTTAAAAACTCTCTAGCAAAGAACTTTTCTTTAAACTGTCTAGCTGAGATATTTACAGAAATAAAAATATCATGTGAGCTTAAAGCATTGATCTCGCTTGTAAATTTACAGGCACTTTTCATAACAAAAGCACTGATCTTTAAAATATCACCTGTTGCTTCAGCGACTGGGATAAACTTATCAGGAGAAATAAATCCATGTTCAGGATGGATAAGTCTTAAAAGTGCTTCAAACCCGTAAAGAGTGGATTTAGATGAATCAATAAGCGGTTGAAAGTAAAGTTCAAAATAGTTGTGTAAGAGCGCATCTTTGATGAGCGTCTCTATATCAAGAAACTCTTGAATATTGGTGTTCATCGATTTGTCAAAAAAGCTAAACCTGTTTTTTCCGGCTAATTTTGCTTCATACATCGCAGTATCTGCGGATTTTATAAGTCCAGTAGCACCAGCAGCATCTTCAGGGTAGAGCGAGATACCAATGGAAGATGAGATAAAAAACTCATGGTCATTGACAATAAAAGGTTCATTCAGTACATCTATGATTTTTTGTGCTTTAATCCCAATATCGTTTCTGTTTTGTATTTTACTGATAATTACAAACTCATCACCGCCAAATCTTGTACAGATTCCATTCTTGCCAACAGTATCTGTAAGTTTATCGGCAACTTCAACAAGGATCTCATCACCAATATCATGCCCCATAGAATCATTGATATATTTGAAATTATCGAGATCTAAAAAGAGCACAGCAAAATGTTGCTCAATGGTAGTTGATTTTTGCAGGAGGGCATTAATCTCATTTTTTAAATAAGATCTGTTTGGCAATCTTGTCAGTACATCATGAAATGCCATAAACTCCATCTCTTCTTGAACTTCTTTGTCATGCGTGATATCTCGGGTAACACCTATGAAAAAGTTGAGAGATTTGTGATGATTGATCGTACTTGAAAGCCAACGTACAGAGCCATCTTTTTTAATCATTCTAAATTCGATGATGGCAGAATGGCTTGGTTGAATGGTATGAAAAAACTTTTGAACTTTTGGCTGATCCTCGGGATGAATCATATCCATCCAAAGGGAAGAGCCATTTAAAAAACTATTCTTATTTTCGCCAAAAATTCTCTCAATAGCATTTGAAACATATTTGATAACCATAGTTTGATCATCGATATACCAAATGATCTCGTCTATAATATTTACTATCTCATCGAGTTGAAGTTGTTTTGCTATAATTTGTTTTTTGTGATCATCTAGAAGTGTTGAGAGTTCTTTTGACTTTGCTTCAAGCTCTTTTTTTGAGCTGTGAAGTTCATAATTGAGTTTATCAATATTGCTTACATTGCGAATATTTACAAAAATACATTCTTGATCGTCAATTTTGAGAAATCGTACATTCTTAGTTGTGTAGATGTGTTGCCCATTTTTAGCTACAAATATAGTTGTTTGATCTGAACATCCGTCACTATCTTTAATACTACTCACACATTGTTCGAATATCGTCTTATCAAGAAGATAATGAGTGATATTTTTATTATTAAGCTCATCTTCATTGTAGCCGAGCAGAGTAGAAAAAGGGTTGTTTGCAAATCGTATATTGCCTACTACATCAACGATGATAACGGGATCCGGTAGGTAGTTTAAAACTTCTTTAACATTGAGTTTTGAAAAAATTTCCATATATTTTATCACTTTATTGTTATAATTTTATTACATTTCTAGTAATAATCATACTACAATATTGTTTTTTAAATGCTTATAAGAAAATAAAATAAAAATGGATAGAAGATGAAATGTTTTTGTGGTTTAGATAAAAGTTTCCAGGAGTGCTGTGGGGCCATTATATCAGGTGAAAAAATTGCTTTGAGTCCTGAAGAATTAATGCGCTCTCGTTACAGTGCCTATGCAGTTGCAGATGGAAGTTACCTTGTAAAAAGTGCGACAAAAGAGAATAGATATGGGGATGATGTTTCACTCATTGAAGAATTTTGTAAAAATGTGAAATGGTTGAAGTTAGAGGTCTTACATGCAGGGGCCTCTATCGGTGTAGAAGAAAATGAGATTAATGGGGTTGTTGAGTTCAAAGCTTATTATCTTGAGAATACTGAAATTGTTTTACTCCATGAAAGAAGTGATTTTATAAAAAACGATGGAATCTGGGAATATGACAAAGGGAGCTTTATCAACTCAAAAATAGAGCGAAACGACCTTTGTCCATGCGGTTCTGGTCTAAAATATAAAAAGTGCAAAAAGCACTTAATAGCGTACTGAAAAAAATAGTATTGTTTTCATTATTCTGCATTTTCAATATTGACATACGTAGCTTTTCTGCCAGTCTCGTTTGCTGGTCTTGGACCATAACAGTGTCCATACTGGCTTTCATATTGCTGCTTGCATAAAGTCCAATAGCAATGATGAGAATCATTCCAGTTATTGCGATACCAATTAATAAGATCAGTTTTGTTTTGACATTTAGATTTTTTAGCATTTAGAAATACTCCAATATAAATTTGAGCGCATTCTAATATTGGATTGTTACGCTTTGATTGCAGTATTTTTTTTGTAAAATCCGGTCTGTAATTTAGCGTTTAATGGCCTATTAATGATCTCTTAGATATAATCGCGATAATTTAATTGCCAAATTTTTGGTGATACTAACAAGAGAGAAAACATGCTAAAAACGATAAAACTCACGAAAAGATTTGGAAATAGAATTCTATTTGAAAATATCAATATCAAACTTGACCGCCATAAAAGATATGGTCTTATCGGTGCAAACGGTGCCGGAAAAACGACTTTTTTAAATATCCTTAGCGGAGAAAATAAAGAATATGAGGGTGATATCATCATCGGTTCAGGTCTTAAAGTTGGGACTTTGGGACAAAATCAGTTTGCTTATGAAAACTACACTATTATGGACGCTGTTTTATTTGGAAACAAACGTTTATATGATGCGGTTAAAGAGAAAGAAAAACTCTACGAAACTGGTGACTTTGAAGATGATGCTGTAAATGACCGTCTTGCAGAACTAGAGATGATCTCTGTTGAAGAAGATCCAACTTACGAATATGAAATAAACATAGCAAAAGTTTTGGAAAATGTAGGGATTGGCGCTGAGCATCACTATGACCTTATGTCCAGTTTGAAAAGTTCTGATAAATTTAAAGTTTTATTAGCACAGGTTTTATTTCCTAAGCCGGATATCTTGTTCCTCGATGAGCCTACGAATAACCTCGATATGGAGTCAATTACTTGGCTAGAAAATGAGTTGCAACGCCAAGAGGGAACACTTGTCGTTATCTCTCATGATAGACACTTTTTGAACTCTGTTGTAACACACATTTTAGATGTTGATTATCAAAAGATTCGTGAGTTTACGGGAACGTATGATGATTGGTATCTTGCGGCAAATGTTATTGCGACTCAAATGGAATCTGACAATGCTAAAAAAGTAAAAGAAAAAGAAGATTTAGAAGCTTTCGTTCGCCGCTTTAGCGCAAATGCATCAAAAGCAAAACAAGCAACTTCAAGACAAAAACAACTTGATAAATTAACTATAGAAGATATCAAACCATCTTCTCGCCGTGATCCAAGTATTGTATTTAAAGCAAAACGTCAGATGGGTGATGAAGCCTTGATCGTTGAAAATGTTTCTCTTTCTTATGGAGATTTAGAAGTTTTAAAAGATATGACTATCAGAATTGAGCCGGGTGAAAAAATAGCACTTATTGGTTCTAACGGTGTTGGTAAGACTAGTTTATGTAAAGTGATAACGGAAGAGATTAAACCAACGTCAGGAACTGTACTATGGGGTGCGACGGTTGAGCAAAGTTACTTTCCTCAAGACACTGCAGATCAAATCTCTGGTGATGGAACATTATATGAGTGGTTACGTGGATACGATCCAAAACGTGATATCTCAGAGATAAGAAATTGTTTGGGACGTATGCTTTTTTCTGGAGAACAACAAGAAAAATCTGTTGAAAAAATCTCAGGTGGTGAAAAACATAGAATGATGCTTTCAAAGCTGATGCTTGAGCAAGGGAACTTTTTAGTTTTAGATGAGCCAAGTAACCACCTTGACCTTGAGGCTATTGTTGCACTTGGAGAAGGGCTTTTCAACTTTGAGGGAAATGTTATCTGTGTGTCACATGACCGTGAACTACTAGATGCATTTGCTAACCGTATTATCGAGATTATGCCTGATGGAAGATATATAGATTTCAAAGGTACTTATGAAGAGTACGCTGAAGCGAAGCACAGCGGGACGCTTGATTACGTATAAAATTCTTGTAAAAAAGTCACAAAGGATCTGTTTTGGAGAAAGATTATAGAAATTTTTTAGGACTCGGCATTGCCGGAAACTTTGCGCTTCATTTGAAGCAAGCTGGTGAGCTTGAGGATTTTAAAGATATTATCACGGCGGACGAAGCCGCTCCAAAAGGGGTCTTTCCCTTTTATATCCCAAATAATTCTACTTTTTTGGGAACTTACCCACTTTCAAATGATACCATCGAACTTCCTGCTGAAGTTGTTAATGTCCAAGCTGAACCAGAAGTAGGGCTTACATGTAAGCTGACTTATAAAGATGGTAAGATAGCTTCGATTATACCCACACATTTTGAGGCTTACAATGATACTTCACTCAGAAAAAATGCTCCAAAGATCAGTCTCAAAAAAAACTGGGGTGCTTCTTCTAAAGGGATCAGTTCTAAACTCATCAAGATAGAGAGTTTCAAAGAGGGTTCAAATATTGACAACTACCGTATCTGCAGTTTTTTGCGCAGAGGTGGAAATGTTTTTCGTTATGGCGAAGATGTTGAATTGACAGGATATAGCTACTTTCATGAAACACTTTTGGACTGGATAAAAAATCAGATCAATACGCAAAAAGATTTTGGACCGCTTCAGGATGTTTTAGCGCTTATCAAAGAGGCTTCATATCCGCCGGAGATGATTATCTCAATAGGTGCTACTCGCTATACTGAATATGGAGAGCATACATTTTTACAAAGTGGAGATGAGGTGATCGTGGCTTTATACGATAATAAGCTTTACTGTAAAAATCCAATTATGTCTAAAGTAGTAGCAGGTGAATATGAGGCTGAAGGAATGAGTGTTTTAGCTCAAAAGGTTCTTTAACAGTGTCTCGAGGAACAAAGCTTGATCTCTTCATAGGTACTGAGATAGATGCCGGATGGAGCGAGGTAGTTGAGCGTAGAAGTGAAGTTGTAGAAGAAATAAAAATACCATCAAAACACTTTTTAGTCTTTAAAAAAGAGAAGCGTCGTGGTAAAGTTGTAACGCTTGTCGGTGAATTCTTTTTAAGTGCAACTGATGCGAATGAGACACTAAAAACAGTAAAGAAAAAGCTTGCATGTGGTGGAACTTATAAAGATGGCTGGATGGAGTTTCAAGGTGAAGCGCAAGAGAAATTAAAAACTAATTTACAAGAGCTTGGATTTCGATTTAAGAATTAAATCCTTCAAGAGTTTTTTGTAGTTTCGCATAAAACAGTTCAAAATCTGGAAGTTCCAGTTTTGCTTCGCGCTGTTTTTCTCCCCACATCGGATTTGGAAAATAACTGTCATTTTGATATCTTGCCATTACATGTAAGTGTACACGCGGAAGGATATTTGCAAAAGAAGCCATATTGATTTTGTGTGGTTTGAAGGTGGAAAGCATCTCTAGCTCTACGATATCGTAGAGTTCGAAGAGTTTGAGTCGAAGCGGCTTTGGAAGCTCACTTAGCTCTTTGTATTCTATTTTTGTAAAGATCTTCAGCCAAGGAATCTCACTTTTTTCACTCTCGATAAAAAAGTCGTCATCCTCGTAGATTTTCATAGCTTACGCTCTTGGTCCACGATTTCTATCGCCGCTTGGACGGTTTCTGTCACCTGCAGGACGATCTCCACGTGGAGCTCTGTCTGGACGACTTCCACTTGGACGATCTCCGCCAGCACTGTTTCTGTCTCTATCAGAACGGCTTCTGTCACCGCTTCCGCTTGGACGGCTACTATTACTGTTGTTGCCTCTGTATCCGCCACGACGTTGTGCACCGCCACGATTACCTGAACCGCCTCTATCTGCACCACGGTTATTGATACGAGCAAGAATAGCTTCTAGTTTATCAGCTGGTATACCGATGTTATTTGGCCCTTGGATCGATTGTTTTTCTAATAACATAGAGATCATTTTGAAAAGCATTGTTTCTTCATCAATATCTTGTTTAAGTTTGTCTAAAATCATATGCGCTTCATCAAAAATATGTTGCTCTTCGATTGAAGCAACTAAAGAATCGATAGTTGATTTTTTCATATCATTTTTACTTGGAATGTAAGCGTGAGTCATAGTTGTTCCAACTTTAGCTTTGATACGTTGTAATTCTTTAAACTCTAAAGGAGTTAGTAAAGTGATCGCTTTTCCCTCTTTACCGGCACGGCCAGTTCTACCTATACGGTGAACATAACTCTCAGGATCAAAAGGAATATGGTAGTTGAAAACGTGAGTAATATCATTTACATGTATACCACGAGCAGCAACGTCTGTTGCAACCAAAACTTGAATACTTCCGGCTTTTACTGCTTTAATAACTGTTTCACGTTGGCGTTGCTCCATATCTCCATGAAGACCATTCGCAATAAATCCAGCAGCTGAAAGAACATTTGCAAGACGATCAACTTCACGTTTAGTACGACAAAATACAATCGCTTTATCCATATCTTCAGATTCCATCAAACGGATCAATGCAACATCACGTTCGCTTTCTTCGATTACATAGTACTCTTGAGTAATATCTTTGTTTGTTGTTTCACCTTTTGTGATCGATACAAACGCAGGGTTTTGTAAAATACGTTCAGCAAGGACTTTGATCGGTGCAGGCATAGTCGCTGAGAATAATAGTGTTTGACGACTTGTTGGAAGATATGTGAAGATTTCATTGATATCATCCAAGAATCCCATATCTAGCATCTCATCTGCTTCATCCAAAACAACGATTTTTGGAGCAAAGTTAGTGAGCATATTGCGTTTTAAAAGGTCAAGTAAACGGCCCGGTGTAGCAACAACAACTTGTGCACCACGTTTGATAAGGTCAAGTTGACGGTTGTATGAACTACCACCGAAGATTGTCACAGTATTCGCGCCTAAGTTACGGCCGTATTTGAAAAGTTCGTCACTTACTTGAGTCGCAAGTTCACGAGTTGGAGTGATAACAAGTATTTCTACACCTGATTTCATATCCATCATATTTAATGCCGGTAGACCAAAAGCTGCAGTTTTACCTGTACCTGTGTGTGCTTGTCCGACCATATCACGACCTTGCATAACTAAAGGGATAGCTTCTGCTTGAATCGGGCTTGGTATTTTAAAGCCAGCGTGATCGATAGCTCTTAGTAAATCTTTTTTGAATCCGAATGATTCAAAAGTTATAGTTGGTGCTTCAGTTTCCTGAATTTGTGTTTCTTCTTGCATGTAAATCCCATTGCTTAAGGACACGACTCAACTCTACGCATAGAGTTTAGAGGTGCCCTAGTTAAATTTTACCGCTATTTCTATGCGGAACGGAATTATATCTAAATAACCTTATAAGTAAGGCTTAATATATTTATTAGTTTATAATTAAGCAATAAAGCATATAATATGTGTAAAAAATAATCGGAGTATGCCATGAATAAGGGTTTAATGGGTGTTGTAGCAGCGGTTTTATTGTCAAGTTCACTTTTTGGTGCATGTGAATATGGGCAAAATGGAGATATTATAGTTGGCTTTCAAGCTTATAAGACACCACTTAAAATTGGAGTCGGCGGTGAATTTAATAGTATATCGTATGTAAATAATACAAAAACAGCAAAAGATTTACCAACACTTTTAAAGGGTTCAACAGTCAATATCAATACTTCAAGCGTTGACAGTGCAAATCCGGCGCGTGATAAAAAGCTTGTAGATTTCTTTTTCAATACAATGA
>JAVHRU010000051.1:0-35786 GCA_036171835.1 Sulfurimonadaceae bacterium
TGAAGAAGCAAGGAAGCCATTTCGATCTTAGCATCGCTCTATTGCTCCTTATGGATAGCGAAGAGATCGATATTTCAGAGTGGTTTATTTTTGGGGAACTGAGTCTTGATGGAAAAGTTCGAGAAAATGGCTATCTCTATCCACTTATCCTCTCTTTAGCAAATCAGCAGCTCATCACAAAAGCCATTGTTCCAAAAGAGAGTTTAGAGAAGTTAACAAAAATCGCAAATATAGAGTTTTATGGTGTTTCTCACATCAACGAGGCCCTAGAAATTTTAAAAGACACTTCCTCCCAATTTGCGCCTAGTCAATCTTCTGCAATAATACATAAATATATAACAACGCATGAGCCACTTTATTTTCATACTGAATATAAATACGACTTTAAAGATGTGAAGGGGCAGAGTATTGCAAAACGGGCTGCACTTGTATCAGCGGCAGGCTTTCATAATATTTTGTTCGAAGGAAGTCCTGGATGTGGAAAATCGATGATAGCACAACGATTGCGCTATATTCTCCCGCCGCTAGGTACGTCTGACATCCTAGATATTGCAAAACTTCAGGCTTTAGATGGCTATGAGCCCGATTTTATTCCATTACGTCCATTTCGTTCACCACACCATACTTCTACAACTGCAAGTATTTTTGGCGGAGGTTCTCATCATGCAAAAATTGGTGAAGTGGGTTTAAGCCACAACGGTATACTATTTTTTGATGAGCTACCGCATTACAGCAAAAATATCTTAGAAGCACTCAGAGAACCACTACAGGACAATCAAATACGTATTTCACGAGTAAACTCTAAAGTGGAGTATCCCGCATCTTTTTTGTTTGTATCAGCTATGAACCCCTGTCCATGTGGAAATCTTCTCGATACCGCAAAAGAGTGTAGGTGTAGTGAACTCGAAATCCAAAGATATAAGAATCGTCTTTCAGATCCATTTTTAGACCGTATCGATCTTCATATCACTATGCAAAATGTCACCCTTAGCGATACGAGCGATGTGACTTCCATGCAGCTTCATAGCAAAGTTTTACAGACTATAGAATTCATCGCAAAAAGGGGGCAAAAAAGCTTTAACGGTAAACTTAGCGATGAAGATATAGATAAATACTGCATTTTAGACAACGAAGCACAAGAAAGTTTAGAAAATGCCGTACACCGTTTTTCACTCTCATTTAGAGCAATAAAAAAGGTACAAAAAGTTGCAAGAACAATTGCTGATCTGGATCAAAGTAAAATAATACGAAAAAAAGATATATTGGAAGCTTTGAGTTATAGACGTAGATAGATTAACACCCATTGGAGACTTCGCATGTAAGGGTACTTCCTTACATGTAAAGAAAAATTATAAAAATGTTGTTACCACTTTTGTAACCAAAAACCCACCTATTACAAGCCAAACAAACATCGCAGCACCTGTGTAAAGTGGAGCCATACCAAGACCTTTGAACTTTGCAAAACGAGTTCCCATACCAAGAGCAGTCATCGCCATCGTAAGCAGGAATGTATCAACTTCATTCACATTGGAGATAATAGAGTGAACTGTCTCCGCAATTGCAGCACCACCACCTAGTAAATACATCTCAATAAGTGAATTAACGCCAGCCATACCGATAAAGTAAACCGCGAACCAAGGAATAACGAGTTTCACTGCACCCGCTACAGATCCTGTCTTTTTCGCTTGAAAAGAGAGATAAAGTCCCAAAACGATAAGCATTGGAGCAATCATAATAACACGCGTCATCTTAACGATAACAGCACTATTTGCCATATCTATCGGCGCATTTGGAATAGAAAATGGAACAGCAACAACTTGTGCAACTTCATGAATTGTTCCACCAACATAGATACCAAACTGAGCAGGAGTCAAGTGTAAAAAGCCAGATGCTGGCTCAATGATGGTTTGATACATAACCGGATATAAGAACATAGAAACTGTTCCAAAGAGAACAACCATACTCACAGCAACTGCTGTTTTATGCCCTTCAGCTTTTAAAACTGGTTCTGTTGCCAAAACTGCAGCAGCGCCACAAACAGCAGCACCCGATGCCGTAAGCATTGAAGTGTCAAGATCCATTTTAAATATCTTGTGTCCAATCCATGTTCCTAAAATAAATGTACTGCTCAACATGATAAGAGAAACTAAAAATCCATCCATACCAACTGCCGCAATCTGTTGAAACGTAATACGAAAACCATAAAATACGATCGCAAAACGAAGAATTTTCTTTCCAGAAAATACAATACCTGTTTCCCACTCTTTTGGAAAATGATTATGCAAAGTATTTGCATAAAAAATACCGATCACGATACCCACAACAAGTGCAGAAATCCCTAAGCTTTTGATTGGACCAAGTGCTGCGATATAGGTAGCAGAAGCCGCTACTAACGCAACAAAAATAATACCGCTGATCGTCCCTTTACGGTTTGATGGAGAAAATGCCATTAAATTCCTTTATATAATTTGTGATTATATTCTATTTATTATAATAAATCCAATAAAATATATTTTACTTTTTATTCAAAATTATTTAACATTAATATCTAGTTTTGTCTTAACTTCTTTTGTTTTCTCTTGAGTTGCTTGAACTGGAGCAATAATAACCCGTGCTCGATCTATTTTTTGTTTAACAACAAGGTAGTTAGATATAACTTTTCCTCTTTGTGTCGCAAGATTTTTCAGCTCATCTTCGCTTACAGGCATAAAGTTACTATCTTCTGCTGTAAGTCTTGCTGTATATGCTTCGTTGAATAGTTTTATATCTTTATACTCTTCTTGAAATTTCTCTTTTATTTTGTCTAGATTCTCTCGAGTTGAATTTTTCAGGAAGATTCCCTCAAGCATCTCTGCATTTAGGGCATTTCTTCTCTCATCTTCATTCATTGCACCACTTTTTTTCACAATCAAGTCCATCAGTTTTTCTGTTTGAAGTGCTTTTTTATCTGTATTTGTATCATAAGTGACTCCAACGCTAAGAGATACACTTAGACGCTTTTGTAAAGCTATTGTAATATTGTCCAACTTTTCAATTTCAGGAGGGAGGAGAACTGTCTTCCCCGGCTCAAAATCGATCGACTGCAAAGTATCTCCATTAAATCCAAGCATAGATCCTAAAAGTTTAAAAGGAGCGGTAACAGCTTTTGTAATCAAATTACCAAGAACTTTCCAGACCATCGCTCCGTATCTGAAATCAGGATTATTCAGATCTCCTTTTATCGGAAGATCAATATCAATCACACCATCACTATCCTCTAAGAGTGCAACTGCAATACGAAGTGGCCAAACAGTAATACTAGGATCTTTAACCGTGTCGCCAAGCTTAATATGCTTTATAACGATGTTGTTCGATGCATCGAGTTTACTATCATCTATTTTGTATCCTAGTTTAACGAAAAGTTTGCCATCATCTATTTTATATCCGGCAAACGTTGCTGAATACGCTGTGAGATTGCTGATGGCTAAATTACTAAAATTCACATTCATATCTGTGTATTTTCTAGGATTTGCCGCATTGATGGAACCTTGGATTTTTGCTGAACCATATTGATCTACAATACCATCAAGGTCAACTTTGCTAGTCTCATTTTGCGCACTTGATACGCCATAAACTTTTCCATTCAAATCGTGTATATGTGTTTTAAATACATAAAAAAGAGATTGATCCATAAAATCTGCACTCCCATTTTTTATAGTAATATCCATAATTTTTATAGGGAATGGATCTGATTTTTTTGCTGTTTGTTTTGACGATACTACCGCATTATGATCCCCTTTTGCAGGTTTCATGAGTTTTGCAAAGTTAATCGTCTTATTTTGATCTATCAAAGTATTTGCATAAAGAGAATCAATGAGTACTTTATCAATATAAAGCCTGTTTGGAGCATAATCGAAGGTATATCCAAGATCTAGTTTATCAAAAGAACTAAGTAGTTTATTATCTCTAGTATCTTTTAATGCTATTTTATCAAGTCCAAATTTCCCCTTAGCGCTCATTTTTGGCGATTTTGAAACGCTGTCAAAACTCTCTTTACCCTTCATACTTAAAGTGCCATCTGCTATCGTCAAATATGTATAAGGGTTAATATATGGATTTAAAAACTTTAATCCTAGAGTATTAATAGCAAACTCGCCCTCTTGTCTTAATGGTTCACGCTGTAGTTTCCCGCCCAAGCTAATTGAGCCAGTATGATTGATATGAGTGCGGATATCATATTTAAACCAGCTTTTTGCATCCAAGTCAAAATCACTTACATGTAAGAGTAAATTTTCAAGGTTTACCGCTTGATTTGGTTTAATGCTTGTGTCAGTTAAAGTGAGGGCCGAGCTGTTTAAATCAAAGTTTTTGAGTAAAAATTTTGGCTTACTTGTATTGAATGATCCTTCTGCGGCACTAAAACTTTCCATTCCGCTCAGACTTAACGCACCATCAGCTTTGATGGGCGCAGTATATTGTTTGATATATGGGTTTAAAAATTTGGATGTAAGATTAGTGATTGAAAATTCTCCCTCTTGTTTCAGTGGCTTTAGCTGAGCCTTACCGCTTCCACTAAGAGATGTCTCATGGTTAAGATCAGTGTGAAAATCGTAACTTAACCAACCATCTTTTCCAAGTGCGAAATCGCTTACATGTAAAGATATATTCTCAAGCTGAATTAGCTGTGAAGGACTAAGCATTGTGTCATTTAAACTGATTTTTGAACTCTCTAATGCAAAATTATCAAGCGTAACCCTCCACGGTTTTGTTTCATTTTTATCTTCTGCTTCAGGTTTATCAACAGTTTTATTGATTTTTATATACTCTTGCCAATCGATTTTATTACCGGCAAGCCTTTGTGCTTTAAAATCAATTCCATTAATTGTAACAGCCGATACATGAACCTCTTGCTGTAGAGGCAAAGAACTGATTTGATCTACATGTAAAGTTGTGATACTTAAAATATCCGATGGTTTATTTTTAGGTTTTATTCTCAAACCTGAAAGATTAAGGGATGTATTATCGATTTTAAGGTTTTTGAGATCATCCAGATTGATATGATATTCTGCGTGAGTGCTAAGTTTACCATCTGCGATTTCGATATTGAGCATATCTTTTATATATTTCCATTGCGAATAGAGCACAAGTGATTTTAGATCAAGAGTTCCATCGACAACGAATGGAGAGATTGATTTGATACTGTTAACAAGTTCAATGCTCCCTCCATCATTGAAATCAAATTGTAGAATAGAAGATCCCGTTTTAGTACTCTTTTTTCCTGTGTCAATATTTTTTATTTTAAATTCTAAATCATTAAGAGAAGTTTTATACGGAGATCTTTTTGTATAGTCTTCATAAGCGATTGTTCCATCTGTGACTGCTAAGTCATCAAGCAGAAAGCGAAAATCATTTTTTGAAGCACTTTTATTTTGATCATCTGAGGGCTTTACTATGTTAAGAAGATTGAGCTTTTTATCTTTTGTATAGACGACATCTAAAAATGGTTCTTGAAGTTCTACACTTTTTACATGTATGGTTTTATTTAAGAGTGCCAATACTTGTAAATTGACATTTAACTCACTAAGTGAAAATATCTTTTTTTTCTCAGTTGAATCAAGTTCTAGCGAGCCCAATTTTACCCTAAAAGTATATGGATTAAAGCTAGCCGATCCGATGAAAAGTTTACCATTGATCTTTTCATTTACGATATCAACAGCCTTCGTTTTGATAAGATAGGGAACTAAAAAAAAGCCAGCCAATGTATAAATGGCTACTAAAATATAAACTGATCTTCTCAAAATTTTCATCATAACTCACCTCAGTTTTTAATAACATTTTATCCAATAAAAAATGAAGTATACATGTAAAAGGGGATTTTTCGCCATTTCTGACAAAATGAAGTGTTAAGCATAGGAAAACCTATGCTTTATTTAAAGAGTTTTACCTTCTATTTGATCGGAAGAAGATACATATTGTAATAACGACCTTCAAAGATCGGCGATTTTTCCATTGTTGCTACATCTTCGAGCATTGGCCATACGCGGAGTAAAACTTCTCTTGCAGCTTCTGGATGCGCCATTTCACGGCCACGAAGGAACACACGAAATTTGACATGCTTGCCCTCAGCTAAGAATTCTCTTGCATGTTTCACTTTGTAATTGATATCATTCTCAGCAATTTTTACCGATAACTTTATCTCTTTAACATCGATCTTTGTTTGATTTTTACGTTGTTCTTTTAACTTTTTTTCTTCTTGGTATTTGAATTTACCGTAGTCCATAATTTTAGCAACGGGTGGTTTAGCAGTTGGAGCGATAAGTACCAAATCCAATCCAAGCTGATTTGCTTTTTCCATAGCTTCATCTGTAGAAATGATACCCAGTGACTCTCCACCATCGATGTTACAACGTACTTCAGGAACTCTGATATCGTCATTCATTATGACACGGTCTTGTTTTTTATTCAAAAATTTACCTCATTTATTTTGGTTTGTATAAGTGAAAGAAATTCGCTTTCACTCATATTATATTGTTCACGCGTTCTTCTGTCTCTTATGGCAATCGTTTTGTTAGCGACCTCTTCGTCACCCAACACGATGATCATAGGAACACGCGCCTTCTCAGCTGTACGGATACGTTTGTTGAGACTATCATTTTTATTATAAATCTCACTGTCTGCACCGATATCAAGCAATTTATCTGCCAACTCTTTTGCATATGCGTTATGAGTTTCAGCAATCGGAACTATCGCAACCTGCGTAGGTGCGACGAACATTGGAAACTCTCCAGCATAGTGTTCCGTCAATATACCAACAAAACGCTCAAAAGAACCTAAAATTGCTCTATGAATCATAACTGGTTGAATTTTTTCGTTTGCGTCATCATTATACTCAAGTTCAAATCTTTGTGGAAGGTTGAAGTCCAACTGAATCGTTCCACACTGCCATTCACGCCCAATAGCATCAGTAATTTTGATATCTATCTTAGGTCCGTAAAATGCTCCGCCGCCCTCATCTATCTCATAAGCAAGATTATGTTTATCCATCGCATTTTTCAGAGCCTGTGTAGATATTTCCCACACGGCATCATCACCAACGGCTTTTTCTGGTTTCGTAGAGATCATCATTTTATAATCAAACTTAAATGTACTCATAATCTTATCGACGAAATCTACAACTTCTATAATCTGCTCTTCGACTTGTGCGGCAGTACAGAAAATATGTGCATCATCTTGAGTAAACTCTCTTACACGAAAAAGTCCATGAAGCGCGCCTGTCATCTCATGACGGTGAACAACACCATATTCAAAATATTTTAGAGGAAGATCACGGTATGAGCGAAGATCTTCTTCATATACTTTAATATGTCCAACACAGTTCATCGGTTTAATACCAAACTCGATTTTTTTCTCTTCAGACTCTTCTATATGAGTGAAGTACATATTTTCGCCATAGTTTTGGTAATGTCCTGAAACTTTCCAAAGATCGCTTTTAAGCATCTCAGGTCCGCGAACCGGCTCATAACCACGTTTTCTGTGCGCTTTGAAAAGAAGTTGTTCCAAACGGCTTCGTAGACGGGCACCTGCTGGAAGCCAAATAGCAAAACCTGAACCGACTTCTTCACGGAAACTAAAAAGCTTCATCTCTGCACCGATCTTTCTATGGTCACGTTTTTCAGCTTCTGCCATCATCTCAAGATAATTTTTTAGTGCTTCTTTATCCGCAAATGCAATACCATAGATACGAGTCAAGACTTCATTTTTAGAGTCTCCACCAAGATATGCACCAGCGATTTTCATCAGTTTAAAATATCTAATAAATCCAACATTTGGCAAATGCGGTCCACGGCAAAGGTCTTCAAAATCACCCTGTTTATAGATAGAAACTGTCTCACTTGGAATGCGTTTCATAACTTCAAGTTTGAGATGGTCATTTGCAAATTTAACTTTTGCTTCGTCCATCGAGATATCGTATTTTTCTATCTCTGTTTTTTTCTTTGCAAGATTAAGCATCTCTTTTTCGATTGTTTTAAGATCTGCTTCACTGATAGTCGCAGAGGTTTTAAAATCATAATAAAAGCCCTCTTTTACGACCGGCCCGACATAAAACTCAGCGTCAGGATAGAGTGCTTTGATAGCTTGTGCCATGAGGTGCGCGGTTGAGTGGCGTAAAACTTCCAATGACTCTTTTGAGTTATCAAGTTCTATTGGCTCACCTTCGATACCAAGCGCTTTTGCAGTCTGCAAGTCAACAATTTCATCATTGTATTTCAATGCGATTCTATTCACGAATATTATCCTATTAAAGCATACCAAAAGTGGGTATGCCGATTTTTAAAATTTTTGCATTATGCCTAAATATTGCTTTATATCAGATGAATTTTAGAAAGAAACCCTTGTATGTAAGGGTTGTGCAGTAGCTTATTTATAGTAGTTTTTAACGCCGCTCATCGTTCTACCCATATTAAGTAAAACCATATCAGCGACCACGATTGCGGCCATCGCTTCACACACGATAGTTCCACGGATCGCTACACATGGATCATGTCGCCCTTTGAGTGAAAAGTCAACTTCTTCGTTATTACATGTAACAGTATGTTGTTCTTGAAAGATCGAAGGTGTTGGTTTGAAATAGACGTTTAAAATAATATCTTCGCCATTTGTGATTCCGCCTAAAATTCCACCTGCATGATTAGTAAGAAAACCATTTGCTCGAATCTGGTCATTATTTTGTGAACCTAGCTTCGTCGCACTGATGATGCCATCGCCTATTTCAACCGCTTTGACGGCATTAATTCCCATCATCGCATCTGCTAAAATCGCATCCATTTTATAGTACATCGGTTCACCAAGTCCGATCGGTGCATTTTTAATCACAACACGAGAAACTCCACCGACCGAATCGTGAGCATCTTTAGCTTTAAGTACGGCCTCTTTTTGCGCCTCTTCGACAGATGGATCAAGTGAATAGATAATGCTTTTTTTTGCATATTCATAATCAAAACCAGTCGCTTTAATGCCATCAATCTCGCAGATTCCGCTTTCTATCTCTACTTCAAGCTCTTGCAACATCAGTTTTGCGATAGCTCCAGCTGCCACGCGAGCGGCTGTTTCTCTTGCAGATGAGCGTCCTCCGCCTCGATAATCACGAATTCCGTATTTATGAAAATAAGTAAAATCCGCATGTCCGGGACGAAACACATCTTTGATGTTTGAGTAGTCTTTTGATTTTTGGTCTGTATTGTAGATCACCATCGCGATGGGTGTTCCAGTGGACAAGCCCTCAAAAACACCGCTGAGTATTTCGACTTTGTCATCCTCTTTACGCGCTGTTTCAAACTTGCTTTTCCCCGGTTTTCTACGGTCAAGTTCGCTTTGGATAAATATTTCATCGATAAGAAGTCCTGCTGGAACACCATCGACTACACAGCCAAGCGCTTTTCCGTGGGATTCTCCAAAAGTCGTAAAACTAAATCTTTGTCCAAAACGGTTCATACATCTTCCTTTTGTAAAATCTCTATCGCGATAAATGCCGCTTCTTGCTGTGCGGCTTTTTTACTTTTACCCAGTGCTCTTGCATACTCTTTGCCCTCGATAATGACCGCCACTTCAAACTCTTTTTTATGGTCGGGTCCACTGCTTCCTACAAGTCGATATTCCGGAGTCTCACTAAATCTTGCTTGAGTGAGTTCTTGAAGTGTTGTTTTGTAATCGCGAAAAAGTGAATCAAGTGATATCTCTTCATAGTTTGTTTCAAGCAAAGCAATCATAATCTCTTGAACTTTGTGCAAACCTGCTTCAAGATAGATCGCACCCATAAGAGCTTCAAATGCATTTGATAAAAGTGAAGGTTTTGTACGCCCTTCATTATTTTCTTCTGCATTTGATAAAAAAATATGTTCTCCTAGTCCAAGTACATTTGCTAGCTTATTAAAGCCGTTTTCATTGACAAGTGATGCACGGATCTTAGAGAGTTTTCCCTCATCCGAAGTTGGAAAATTTTTGTATAGATATTCTCCAACGATAAGATCTAAAACAGCATCTCCCAAAAATTCAAGACGCTCATTATCGTAGGGCTGTTTATAGCTTTTATGCGTCAGCGCTTCGATAAGGAGCTGTTTGTTTTTAAATGTATAACCTAGTTGTTTCTCTAGAGAATCCATATTACCCTCTTCCTTTATTTTAATAGATCTTTTTGCTTTTGCGCTTCGGCCTTTGCAAGAAGATCACATTTTTCATTTTCATCATGTCCATTATGCCCACGAACCCAAGTTGCTTTTATCTTATGCGGTTTTGAGACTACAAGATAATCCATCCATAAATCCGGATTTTTCACCTTTTTAAAATCTCTTGCAATCCATCCAACAAGCCATTCGTTAATCCCTTTCACAACATAAGAGGAATCGGAGATAACTTCGACTTGACAAGGCTCTTTCAGTGCTCGAAGACCTTCAATGACCCCGAGAAGTTCCATACGATTATTTGTCGTATGACTCTCGCCGCCGCTGATAATACGTTCTTTATCATTATAACGAAGGATTGCGCCATATCCTCCAGGACCCGGATTGCCAAGCGCGCTTCCATCACTGAAAAGAGTTATTGTTTTCACTGTACTCCTTAGAGATGATCGGTTCGCTCAAAACGGAATCTATCGCATAACAAGATGGACATCTGTGAAATGCAAATGGATATATCTGCTTACACTGTTTACAGATGTACTCAAAAGTCAGTGTTGCGCCTTTATAATCAGTTTTTCTTAGATTGATCAGTAAATCAAATTCAAAGACTGAACTGTTTTTTTCGAGTGTAACAAAACCTTTTGCACTGAAGAGTTCACGCAAATAGACATTTTGTGAAATTATATCAAAATCGATAGCATCAAGAGAAAGATTCCATAAAAGATCACTCACTCTTTCACATTGGGACTGATCGAGATTTTGCCACGCTAGTTTTGGATGCTTTCTAAATAAATATTCAAAAATAAGATATGTCAGCCTTCTATGTTCTTTATATAAAGCCAAAAGCTTCTGCGTTTTTTCATTCTCATCCATCGTATAGTCATTTAAGAGCAAAATCGCTTCAAGATAGATTTTATCACTTTTAACATCTTCCCCAAGTTCATCCAAAGGCTCTAAAACACTGAGTGCCGATTTATAATCTCTCAAATGCTCATAGATAAGAAGAAGGTAGCGTAAAGCCTGCGGGGTTCTTGGATTTGCTTTGAGTATTTCTAAAAAAACGTTCTTACTGCGTTCTAAAAAACCGGCCTTAAAGTAAGTTCTTCCAAGTAAAAACATGATCTCTTTTTTATTGACATCCTCTTGCGTATTTGCCAAAAGTCCATAATAAATCTCGATACTTTTTTCATATTGGCCATTTTGCGAGTACGAATCTGCAAGCAAAAGCCAAGACTTTGATGATATTTTTGAAGACGATATAAGCTCTTTCAGCTCTGTTTCGGACGGTGCAGTTTTAAACTGACGTAAAAATCTGTCCAAATGGCGGTGATCGTCTTTTGTTTTAAAACGCCCCCACCAATAGCTAAACAAAGCTATCACAAAGACCAAAACAAAAAAAACGATGATCCCAAACAATGGGTCTCTATATTCTATAAACAGACTATTCATGATGCGATTATATCAAACAAAATGATAAAGATTTCAAGCTGACGAACAAAATATTTTTATTATTGACTTTTAACGTCAAAAATATGTATAATGACGATGAAACTAAAAATCAAGAGGAGTTTTAACGCTATTATGGTTCACACTTATATTCGTTCAGACAAAAATTTTGAAACTGCATATGAACAACTAAAGTTCATAAGTTTATATGCTAATCAAAAAGGGATAGTTGTAGATGAAGAATTCATAGACCAAAAATCTCAGAACAAACGTTTAGATGAAAGAGATGAAGTTGCTTCATACTTTAAACATGGAGCGGGCGGAACTCTTTTGGTTTATGATACTTGGGTTTTGAGTACAAATATGGAAGATGCTGTTCAGATGTTTAGCTGTTTGCTCAAGAACTCCTATGAAGTCCACTTTGTAAAACAATCTGTTATAATTACCAGAGAGAGTGATGTAATGCTTGTTTTAGGGCTTATTGACGAGCTACGACAAACTCTTCAGGATAATTCTAAAAAATCTATAGGAAGACCTAAAGGGAGCCGATCATCATCAAAATTCGATCAATATCATAATGAGATTTTATCTCTAATAAAATCAAATAAAACCGTAAGTGAAATCGCTCGGGTCTTACATGTAAGCCGCAGTTCTTTGAAGGATTACATCGAGTCTCGGGAGCTAAAAAATTTCGCTTCAGGTTACACAGTTCACGAAACACCAGTAAATGCCGAGGAAATGGTGATAAACAAAATCACTTGCCCTCAAACAACCAAATAAGGAGAAACAATGGCTACTATTGAAAAGCCCTTAAAAAAAGAAAAAGCTACCCCTTGGAGAATGATGAGATACGTTGGATTTGGTATCGCAACGATCATCTCTCTTTCGATTCCATGGATCACGATGGATGGAAATCATCTATTTTTACTAAGTTTTGACAAACTCAAGCTTCACCTTGGATTTGTACAGTTTGATATGCAAGAGATGTATCTTATGCCATTTTTGCTGATGATCATGTTCCTTGGCATCTTTGGTCTTACAGTTCTTGGCGGACGTGTTTTTTGTGGATGGATCTGTCCTCAAACCATATTTCGTGTTATCTACCGCGATCTTATCGAAACAAAAATCTTGGGTCTTCGCAAACGTATCAAAAACAAACAGCAAGAACCTGACATGAGCAAACCAGAAAACAAAGTCAAAAAATTGATCGCTGTTCTCATATGGATAGTTCTTGCAACACTTGCAGCGGCTGACTTTATGTGGTTTTTTGTACCACCTGAAGACTTTTTTGTCTATATGCAAAATCCTGGCGACCACATGGTTATTGTGGGCTTTTTAGCTGGTGTTGTTGCTTTCTTAGTATATGACATCATCTTCTTGAAAGAAAACTTTTGTGTTTATGTTTGTCCATATTCAAGAATCCAGTCGGTTTTATACGATGACGATACCGTTATGGCTATCTACAATCCTCACCGTGGAGGCGACATTTATAATGACGACAAAGAAAAACAGTTTACAAAACAAAAAGACCTTTTAGCAGTAAACCCAACAGCTGAGTGTACTGCATGTGAAAGTTGTGTAACTGTTTGTCCTACACATATCGATATCCGTAAAGGTCTACAACTTGAATGTATCAACTGTCTTGAGTGTGTTGATGCATGTACAACGGTAATGGGAAATCTTGGAAAAGAGAGTCTAGTTGTTTGGTCAAGTGAGCATGAGATCTATGATCAAGGTAAAACAAGATACTTCAGACCAAAGATCATTGGTTATGCTGTTATTTTGGTATTGCTTGTGATCATCGTCGGAGTTATGGGAAGTAAAAAAGAGCATATGCTTTTAAATATCAATAAAGAAACTCGTCTTTACTCTGTAGAAAAAACTGTTGATGGAAAATATAATGTTAAAAACTCATATATATTTCTGTTGCAAAATACTCAAGATCAAAAGTACAAATTTTTCTTTGATATCATCCCGCCAAAAGGTATGGAAGGCAAAATCAAACTTGAACAACCTACAGATCCGTTTGAAGTTTCACCTGACGTGAAAAAGAAAAAGATCGTCACACTGCATACAACTGACGAACTCGTAGATGATAAAACAAAAGATACTGTTATCCCTATCACTATCAAAGCATACGCTTTAGATAAAGATGGAAAAATTATCGATAAAATCGTAGTTTATAGACAAGCGACATTCACATATCCTCGTGAAGATATGCTAGAAAAAGAGACTCACAACCAATAGTCTCTCCTCTTTACACCCAAAGTGCCCTTTGGGTGTAAAGGCATTTAATCCGCCAACTTCCCTGCCAACTTTCTATAACTCTCTGAATTTTCTAAAAGCTCTTGATGCGTTCCGCTTGCCACAATCTGACCTGCTTGAAACACAAGTATCTTGTCCGCGTCTTCTATAGTGCTGAGTCTGTGTGCGATGGTGATGGTTATCTTATCTTTTGAATAGTTTTTGAGTGCGTTTTGTATCCGTTTTTCACTCTCATTATCAAGTGCGGAAGTCGCTTCATCGAAGAGTAAAAGTGAAGCGTGTTTATAAATAGCTCGAGCAATGGCGATGCGCTGACGCTGGCCGCCTGAGAGGTTCGCACCAAACTCTTCCATAGGCGTATCTATGCCGTTTTCAAGCTTTGAGACAAACTCTGAAGCATCAGCAAGTTTTAAAGCCTCCTCGACTCTTTCTCGCTCAATTTCTTGCCCATAAGCAACATTTGCTGCCAGTGTGTCTTGGAAGATATATACACGCTGAGAAACCAACGAGATATGATGACGAAGCGATTTTTGCGTGTACTCTTTTATGTCTCTGCCATTGATAAGTATCTCACCGCTTGCAGTATCATAAAATCGTAAAATGAGATTAACAAGAGAGCTTTTTCCACCGCCGCTGTCACCCACAAGTGCGATATTCTGTCCATCTTTTGCACTAAAACTGATATCTTTTAAAGCCTCTTTATTTCCATAAGAAAGGCTTACATGTAAGCATTCTACAGAGCTGATAGCTTCGTCCAAAACTACTTCACCGTCTTTGATGGCATTATCAATGTCAAGTACTTCAAACACACGCTCACTCGCAGCCACAGCATCTTGGATTTTCGAGTAGATAGAACCGATACGACGGATAGGCTGAAACACAAGTCCAACCGCTGTTAGAAATGCAGTGAACTCTCCGACTGTCATATGGTTATTATAAACTTCATGTCCACCTACAAAAATCACAGCTGCAAGCCCGCCAGCACCGATGATTTCCATGATCGGGGAGACAATTTCACCGACATAAACCGACTTCATATTGATCTTGAAAAATCTCCAGTTTTCCGCGGAAAAACGTTCCATTTCATAAGTTTCAGTCGCATTTGCTTTAATGATCTCACTGTTATTAAAAACCTCCGTCAGACGTGTCACGACATCCGCATTTTTTGCTTGTGAACGGTGAGAATATTTTTTTAATTTTCTTGCGATAGCGACAAGTGGGTAGATAATAAGCGGCACTAAAATAAGTGAATAGAACGCAAGTTTCGGGTTCAGATAGATCACATATCCGATGAGAGAGATAACCGTGATACTCTCACGAAAAAGCTCTGGAAGCATATTTGACACGAAATACTGAATACGCCCGATATCATTAGTCACACGAGAGATCAATTCTCCACTACGGTTAAGATATAAAAAGCTCATGT
Source organism: Sulfurimonadaceae bacterium (assembly GCA_036171835.1). GTDB lineage: Bacteria > Campylobacterota > Campylobacteria > Campylobacterales > Sulfurimonadaceae > Hydrocurvibacter. The sequence continues at coordinate 15,292 of JAVHRU010000051.1, forward strand.
CGGATCTGATGATCTTTTCCAAAAGTAATTCTCTAAAACGTGAGACGATATGCATACCGATATAGTTCATATATACAGACTGGATATAGCGTCCAAGAGCCTTTAAGAAGTAAATCCCTACAAGTCCAAAGGGAATGAGATAAAGCATCGTTTCATCACGTTTTATGAACATATCATCCATCAAAGGTTTCATAATCTGCGCCGTTGCCGTTGTTGCCGCAACTGTTAAGATAATACCCATTAGCACGTAAACATACTGTAGTTTATACTCTTTGATATAGGGTAAATAACGCTTATAAATTTTTTTCAAATTCTCTCCAACTCTCTAATGTTCCCATTTTATTATAATAGTTATTAAAGTTGATATAATAACATCTCTTAATAACGCATTTAGAAATAAGGGTGAAAATGAAATCTGTATTGATCATAAGATGTGGTGCTCTTGGGGATTTGGTCTATGCCACAAGTATTATCGATGCTCTCAAACATGAGTATGGGGAAGACACTATTATCGATTTCGTCTGCACTCCCGGCAGTGGAACTCTTTTTAAAAATGACACAAGAGTTCATAAAGTATTCCCGCTTAAACATAAAAAAATTCCTATTTTATTCAGTTCTCAAAAAAAAGATATCATCAAACATTCTAAGCAAAATCCTTACGATATCTTGATCAACTTTGAATCGGGAAAACAATTTAGAACTTTGGTTATGACGATCAAGGCAAACAAAAAGATAGGTGAGTTTTTTAATACGGATAAGCCAACAAAAGATTTAGGTCATATGGTCGAACTGACAAAATTCATATTTAAAGATATTGTCTCTCAAAAGATATATGAGCAAAGCTTTCCAAGAATCGTCGGTACACCGCCAAGTGAAGCAAGTAAAAAATACAATTTGAATGAAAAATATATAGTCATAAGCCCAAGTAACTCTCACCAGAAAAAAAACCGCTTAAACCACAGAGCATGGGAAAATGAAAATTGGATCACGCTCATAAATGAACTCAGTAAAAAAATTCAGGTAGTCATAGTAGGTAATAAAAACGAAGATGAGTTTTTCAACAAACTCAAGCCCTATCCTAAGAGTGTCGTCGATCTGGTTGCCAAAACATCACTTAGTGATCTTATCGGAGTCATCGAGGGTGCGATAGCTCTTGTCGCCACAGATACGGGAACAGCGCATATGGCTTCAGCTGTCAATACGGAAGTATTTGCTCTCATAGGCCCAACACCAGCTCAGGGAACAGGCCCTTATCAAACACCTTTTAATAAAGTACACATTATCAGTGCAAATCTCCCTTGCAGTCCGTGCTATAAAACAGAAGTCATGAAAAACTGTAAAGACAATATCTGTATGAAGAGTATTACTCCAACAATGGTCATGGATGCGATAGCTTCAGCGAAATTAGTATAAAATAAAAAAAATATTTAATCTTAGGCAATATCATGAAAAAACGTATTTTAGTGACAGGCGGGGCAGGATTTGTCGGAAGTCATCTCTGCGAAAGACTCACACAAAATCCTGAAAATGAAGTCTACTCTCTCGACAATTACTTTACGGGTAGCAAAGCGAATCATGTTGCTAATGTAACATATATCGAGGGAAGTACGGCTGATATCGCAGAACTTGTCACTTTTACTCCTGATATGGTCTATCATTTGGGAGAATACTCAAGAGTTGAGCAAAGTTTTGATGACATCGAAAAAGTTTGGAAATTTAACAAAGACGGTATTTTCGCTGTTTTAGAGTTTGTTCGCAAAGCTGGATGTAAGATCCTCTACGCAGGAAGCTCTACAAAGTTTGGAGATGGCGGACTTGGACGTAGTGCTTCTCCATATGCTTGGACAAAAGCAACAAATACAGAACTCGTCATGAACTACGGTAACTGGTTCAATGTACCATATGCTATCACTTACTTTTATAACGTCTATGGACCTCGCGAGATCCAAACCGGAAAATACGCAACACTTATCGCTCTTTTCAAAGAGAAGATGAGAAAAGGTGAAACGCTTACGATTGTCAGCCCAGGAAGCCAAAAAAGAAACTTCACACACATAGATGATATCATCAATGGTTTGGTTCTTGTAGGTGAAAACGGCTACGGCGATGAGTTTGGCATCGGAAGTCCTGAGGCGTACAGCATCAAAGAGATCGCTGAGATGTTTGACGGAGAGATACAGATGTTGCCAGAACGTGCCGGGAACCGCATGACTGCCGATGTTATGACTGCTAAAACAGAAGCACTTGGATGGAAACCTATTCGTACTATTGGAAAGTATATTGAAGAGATGAGAGTAAAAGAGTGGGAATAAAATGAGACTTTATCAAGACGAGATTGAGCTTTTAAAACATAAACTCAAAGAGCTCTCTTCTACTGCACAGATGTATCTCTTTGGAAGCAGAGTTGATGATGCTAAAAAAGGTGGCGATATTGATCTGCTCATAGTTTCAAGTGAACTAAAAAAGAAAGATTTACGCCTTTTAAGAGTAGCGTTTTTTGAAAAATTTGGGGAACAAAAGATGGACATCATACTCGACAATGGCGAGTTTAAGGATCCTTTTACAAGACATATCTTACAAAAGGCTGTTTTACTATGATGAGGGAAAAACTTTTTGCAGATAAAAAATTACTTGAAAAACAACTTTTTTGGATTGAAACTTCATTTTATGAATGTTCTGCCATAGGTATAAAATCAGATTATTCTGTTGATGAATTTGGTAAATTTGAGACTTTGTGCAGCAGATATAGCAGAGGTATAGATTTTCTAATACGAAAAATATTTAGAACACTTGACGAATATGAGTTTGAAAATCAAGGAACGCTTGTAGATGTAGTAAACAATGCTCACAAACGTGGCCTCTTTGAAGATATAGAAGAACTCAGGATTATGAAAGATATACGAAACACCATAGCTCATGAATATATTGAAGACGATTTGGTAGAGGTATTTGAAGAAGTTTTAGAGTATTGTAAAAAACTTATAATGATCATTAAAACCACTTTAACTTATATAGAGATGAAAGTAAATCATTGAAAAGCACAAAAAGATCCGCAACTGCAATCATCTGCTTATCGCCCTATAGTGGCGGTATGGAAATTGATGCTATCAAATTGGCTAAAAAGCTCAGTGATTACACAAAAGTAATCATGATTGCTCAGAGTGGATGTTTTATAGATTCAAAAAAAGATGATTACGTAGGCTTCAATGATATACAATTAGAAACAATCTCTTTTAAAAGTTCACTCAGTTTAGACATTATTTTAAATGTCAGAAAAATCATTAAAGAGTATGGCATTCAAAATGTCATCTTTTTTGGTGCAAGCGAACTAAAGTCGCTCTACTTCTCATTTTTAGGATTAAATGTCAATCTCATCGTAAGACATGGAACGACAAAGTCAAGACCTAAAAAGGATTGGTTTCATAGGCTGATTTACAGTAAGGTCAATTATCATGTTTCTATCTGTAAGCATTTAGAGAATAACGTCAAGTACATTATCCCTTTTGGCAAAAATACACAATCAAAACTCATCTACTCTTCCTTTAATTTCGATGAGCCAAAACAGATAGAACATAACAAGTTGACACTCTTACATGTAGGAAGAATAGCTAGTGGAAAAGGGCAGATTGATGCCATCCAAGCCTGCGAAGTTTTAGTAAAAAATGGCATAGATTTTGAGTTTAATATTGTCGGTGGCTTTGATGGTTCTTACGAAAAACAGTTTTTAGAGTTTTATGAAAACTGCAGCTATAAAGATAAAATAAACCTTGTTGGTTTTACAGACAAGGTTAGAAGCTATCTGGAAACAGCAGACATTTTTATCTTTCCCAGTCACGGAGAAGGGTTAAGCAATGCTTTTATGGAAGCCCTTTCAAACAATATTGTTTGTATCGCATACGAGAACACATCCTTTCCGGAACTAAAAGATTTAGGATTCAATTTTGCAATGTGTAAAAATCAGGATATAGAAGATTTACAAAAAACTCTTTTAGATACTGTTTTAAATCTTGAAGATAAAAAAAATAATGCAAAAAGAAATTACAATTTGGTAAAAGAGTTGTTTTCTTTAGAAAATGAAATCAATCAATACAAGGAGATTTTAAAATGAAAATAAGCCCTTATATCGCAAGCCTATCTTCAACTGACAAGATAACCCTAATGCAGTCAATCCTAATCGGTTTGCTAATACTAACTTTTCCATACACCATATCAAACAGTACAATAGCAGCTTTATCTATTCTATCTTTCATTATTATGATATATCAAAAATCTTTTGATATAAAGAAATTCTATAAAGAGCCTATTATCGTTGCTTTATTTATTTTTATTTTTTTCACCTATGCTTCAAGCCTATGGTCAAGTATACCTATCTTCGATCACAACTCTGATTTTCAGACTGGTATCAATAGATTTAAATACTATTTTTTATTACTTCCTAGTATCTATTTTTCCAATTTTTCAAAACAAACTATTAAAAATCTACTTTGGCTTATAGTTCTAGCCCCGATTCCATTGGTGATTATTTACTATTTAAATTCTTTAGGGTTGACAAATTACTATCCTCAAAGCTTTGGTGGCACATCTACCCTTATTGGAAATTATTTAAAAGAAAATATCTTTATTTTATTTGCTTCTATATTTCTGTATGTTCACTTTTTATTCTCAATAAAAGAAAGAAAAATATTACAAACAATTATTTATTTTATTCTTTTTCTTATATTTAGTACCGCACTTTTTATTGACACAAAGATGAGTACACGGCTTATTAATCTTGCTTTACTGTCAATGTTATTTATCGGTTTGTTTCATCTTTTTAAATTTAAATATATATTTATTCCATCTCTTTTTATAGCTATCTTATCAATTTCATTTTTATTAACAAATAATAAAATGCAGATAGGTATACAAACGTTTGAACAAGCAATACAGAAACATGAATATACTGGTTCATGGGGGCACAGAACCGCTTATGCATTAGTGGGAATTGACATTTTTTTAGAACATCCATTTTTTGGTATGGGCATCAATGACATACCATCTAAGATACGTGAATATAAAAAAATGCATCCAAACTATTTTGCAGGTGAAGACCTTATAAGATTACATAATGATCACTTATTAATATTGGATCAGGTGGGAATAGTTGGCTACTTGATGTTTATTTACATCATCTATTTACTCATAAAAGTTAAATTATCAGATAAAAAAATAGAAGTTTTCAAAAACTTATTTATTATCTCATTTTTGTTTATTATGCTTGGAGAACACTACTTAACCGATAAATACAGTACCAATTTATTTGCTATTATAATCGCTTTAGTTTTATTGCATAAAAGACTTGACGAAGAAGAAAATATTTTATCTATCAAAAAAAGTTGAGTATATGAAAAAGATACTATTTATCGTAAAAAATCAGAACGAAGCTTCATCACGTTTTAGAGTTTTTGCTTATCTGCCTTATTTACAAAAAGACTTTGAAGTAGATGTCTTTTTCTCTGAATATAACAATAAAAAAGTACCTAAATTTTTGAGGTCATTTATTAAAAGGCTGAGATTTTTATCCCTTCTTTTCAAAGCAAAAAAATATGCTGTCTTATTTATGCAAAGACCGATGAGTTCAGACAAAAGTAAAAGCACATTTTTTGAAAGTTTACTATCAAAAATAAATGAAAATATCATCTTTGATTTTGATGATGCCCTGTTTATCCAAAATGAAACAAAAATAGTATCACTGATAAAACTCTCAAAAACAGTTATCTGTGGCAATCAATATCTTGCAGACTTTGCACTAAAGTATAATAAACACACACACATCATTCCAACCACGACGGATACGACAAAATTTAAACCCATAGATAAAGATAGCGATAAAATCACCATAGGGTGGACTGGAACAAGCGGTAACTACGCAAACTTTACCAAAGAACTCATCAATGCACTCAAAGATGTATTGCATGATCATAGTAACATAGACATACTCTTTATCTGTGATAGAGAACCTCCAGCCCATTTTGATTTTAGCTATCAATTCATAAAATGGAATAGTGAAACCGAAGTAGAGGATCTGCAAAAGATAGATATAGGTCTTATGCCGCTTATCGATTCCCCTTGGACAAAAGGAAAGTGTGGCTTTAAACTTATTCAGTACGGATCTATCGGAATTGCTTCTGTTGGATCCAACGTTGGTGTCAATAGTGAAATTATTTTAGACAATCAGAGTGGATACCTGATAAACAGCGAGTCGGAATGGCTTGAAAAGATAACGTTACTAATTAAAGATGAAAAGATGAGAAAATCAATGGGAGTTACTGCAAGAAAACACATCGAAGAAAATTACAGTACCACTAAAAATTATCAAAATCTAAAAAAATATATATTATAAAAAAGTAAGCGTTGAAAGTATAATGGTCTGCATATTTAAAACAAGAGACTCAAAGAAAGAATAGAGTAACATTACATATTAAAAAATGCTGATGTGTGGGTGCCGATGCTTTTCAATTCTTATGCTTTTATTTTCTTATTTCTACCAATTACGTTGATTGGTTATTTTTGGCTTACTCATAAAAGATTAATTATTGGCAGTAAATTATGGCTAGTTGGTGGTAGTTTATTTTTTTATAGTTATTGGAATATATATTATTTACCCCTTTTACTTTTGAGTATTTTTGTAAACTTCTTTGTTGGCTCTGCGATATCAGATGCGACACAGAGGGAAAAGAATACTCTTTCTAAAAAAAATTTATTTAAGTACTTTTCTTCAAAACAACTTTTGATATTTGGTATCCTTTTTGACGTTTCTCTTCTTGGGTATTTTAAATATACTGACTTTTTTCTTACAAATTTTAATGGCATGTTTCATTCAAATGTTCCATTATCCCATATTGTTCTACCATTAGGAATCAGTTTTTTCACTTTTACACAAATAGCTTTTTTAGTTGATGCATATAAGGAAAAGATTAAAGAGTATGATTTCTTAAGCTATATGCTATTTGTAAGTTACTTTCCACACTTACTTGCCGGTCCTATTCTTCATCACAGTGAGATGATGCCACAGTTTACTTCGCGTTGGAATTGGGCTATTCGTTGGAGACATGTAGCAGCTGGATTATTTTTATTTTCTATCGGGCTTTTTAAAAAAGTATGGATTGCTGATTTTTTTGCAGAATATGTCAATCAGTTTTATACTCATACCGCAACACTAAATATATTAGAAGCGTGGGCAACATCACTTACGTACACCCTTCAATTATATTTTGATTTCAGTGGATATACCGATATGGCAATTGGTATGAGTTTAATATTTAATATTAAACTCCCTATTAATTTTAACTCACCCTATAAAGCTAAAGATATTCAAGATTTTTGGAGACGATGGCACATCACACTTAGCAGATTTTTGAGAGATTATATTTACATACCGCTTGGTGGCAATAAAGTATCTAAATTCCGAAATTACACAAACTTGTTTACTGTATTTCTCGTTGGTGGACTATGGCACGGCGCAAGCTGGATGTTTGTCATTTGGGGAGCATTACACGGAGCGGCAATCATCCTCCATAGAGCATGGAAAGAGCTAGGCTTTAAAATGTGGAGCTGGCTTGGATGGTTTATAACTTTTAACTTTGTAAATATCGCTTGGGTCTTTTTTCGTGCTCCAAAATTAGAGGATGCTGTAAATGTTGTAAGCAAAATGTTTCAATTTTCAAAATTTAAAATAGAATATTTTGACGCTGATATTTACTGGCAGACGATACTCGGCATGGTCCTCGTTCTTGCATTTAAAAACTCTACCCAAATAATGGAAAACTTTAAACCTGATAAAAAAACAGCTTGGTTTATGGCAATATTGTTTACTTGCAGTATTTTATCGCTCAATAAAGTTTCTGAATTTATTTATTTTAATTTTTAATCAATAGGACTTTAAATGAGATTTAAAAGATTTATAAATAGTTTTACACTTATATTTATCCTACTTTTATCGTTAACAATACTTATAAATTTAATAGTAGATCCCTACCAAATTTATCATAAAAATAAATTTGGATTTTTGTCCAATGAAAGGTATCAAGTTTCTGGACTGATATCTAGCTATCTAAACGATCCTGATCTACACTACGACAGTATAATAGTGGGCACTTCAATGTCTCAAAATTTTATTCCATCCAATGTCGCAAAAACTTTAAAATTTAATAAAACTTTAAAACTCACCATATCTGGATCTACTCCTGTTATGAAAGATACTGTTTTAAGCTATGCGATAGAAACAGGAAAAGTAAAATCTATTATGTTGGAAATTTTTGAATCATACAGCGATAATGTAGAAACGAGCACTAATAAGTTACCTTTGTACCTTTATAAAAAAAACAATCTTATTAAATTTAAAAGTTATATTCTGAATATAGATATACTAAAAAAATCCATACTGTTATTATTAAATCTTGAAAAAAGTGAAAAAGATTTGGATAAATATCAATATTGGATGGATAAAGCAAAAAATCTATTTTTAAAATTCAATGAATGTAAAAGCCTTCTGCAGTTTAATGACAATAAAAAAAATATTAAATATACATACACTGATAATTTTCCAAAATTAGACACAGTAATAAAAATAATAAAAGAAAATCCAAAAATAAACTTTATACTATTTTTTCCACCGTATTCAAGATTATGTTATTTTGAAATGAATCAAACTAACTTAAATAAAAATCTTTCGATGCGGAGATATTTATTGAACAAATTAAACAATACTAAAAACGTTAAAATTTTCGCCTTTGATAACATGGAATTTACAACTGATTTGGCGAATTACAAGGACACTGGGCATTACAGTGCTGATATTAATAATAAAATAGTCTATATGATCTCAAAAGATGTAGGACTCTTGACACCCGATAATATAAATAACTATGAAAGTAACTTTATAAAAAACTTATCAAATTTTAAAGTATACTCCTCTAGTAATAGATATAAAAAATATCAAATAAAACCTGTAAATTATGAATGAGAGTCCAACCCAATCAAAGCTCTATAGTTGTCTTTTTCTTTTCTAGCATGCATAATAGTGAGTTCTGAACCTATATGAAACTCTTTATAACTGACTTTTCTTTTATGGTATAGATGAAATATGTTGGCTGCGAACTTACACGATTTTATTTTAACACCTGACTTTCTCAGTCTCCATTCTATATCGGTATCATCCGCAACAGGAGATGCGCCGTAGCTCTCATCTATACCGTTTATTTTGAGCATATCTTCTTTAAAACAGGAGTAGTTACAACCGAGCAGTGAGGTATGCTTTCTGTCTTTTAGAAAAAACTTATACAAAGAACTTTTAGGATTTACATATATTCCAGCTTCTAAATGACCCTCTAAAATATCTTTTTTAAGACTAAAAAAATTCATAAAAACCGATTTCTCTAATTTTTGTGATGAGAGCGTTCCTACTCTCAATTTAGCAGAAAATTTAGGACCAAGATTAAACCTTCTCCCTGATAGTGCGGTTGATTTTTCTGATAGGTAAACATGGGACTCAATAAATGTTGTATAGGGAACACAATCTCCATCTATAAATATTAGATACTTTCCAGAAGATTTTAAAATAGCATTGTTGACCGATCTTGACTTTCTGACACCTACGTCCTCTTGAAAAGTGTGCTTTACATCTAATCCCTCTATAGAATCAATATAATTTTTCATCTCTTTGGCATTATTGTCTTCGGCGACAATGACTTCAAAATTTTTATAGGTTTGTTTTTTTAAGGCCTCAATTATGAGGTTTAACGCTTCTATATCTTTATAAACAGCGATGATCAAACTTACTTTCATTTATAAAGCCCCCAAAATCTCATCTAATTTTTCAAATTGTTTATGACTATTGAAAACATCCATAGCCTTCTTTTTTCCGGCAAGCGCAAGTCTATTTTTAAGTTCAGTGTCTTCCACTAAAAGCTTAATTTTTTGTGCCAGATCATCACTGCTATTTTTTTCAAAAAGCAATCCTGTTGTCATATCATCTATGATCTCTAAAGGTCCGGCATTGTTGGTGCCTATGGTGCAGATTCCGCATGCCATCGCTTCGATAAGCACCAAACCGAAAGTCTCTCTGTCCGTTGCTAAGACCAGACAGTCAAAAATCTGCATCAGTTTTTGGGCTTCCCGTGTAAATCCGCTAAAGATGATCTTATCTTTAAGATGATCTTTAGTGATACCATCTTTTAAACTTTCCAAATAACGCTCATGCATTGCATGTCCCACGATCAAAGCCTGAACATTCAAACCCTCATGAAGAAGTTTTTTAACCGCATCTATCACAAGATACTGCCCTTTTCCCTCTTCTATGCGTCCAACAATTCCAACCGTAAAAGCATCGCTCAGTCCATATTGCTTTTTGAGAGTTTGTTTTTCCTCGTCATCTATTAGCTCCGGTACTTCCGCACCCATATAAAGCACCTCTACTTTTGGACGGATATCTTGGGGAACGAAACGCTCTATCTGCTCTTTTACCTGATGCGTCACGGCCAGCATCATACTCATGTTTTTATAGAGCCATCGATGGTAAAAGTCATCTTTAAATCTGGTCATCGTCATGTTTCTTGTCTGAACCAATTTTGGCTTACATGTAGAAAGTAGCTTTGCTAAAACGGCAACTTGGATATCTTTTGTCCAGTGCAGATGAACGACATCAATTTTATTTTTGTCGATAATACGGGCTAATTTTCTCGCGGTCAGAAGCGATGAGATGCTTGAAGACCTTTTTACCTTTTCATATCGGTAGGGAGTCTCTTTATAGTACTGTTCCAACTTTCCAGCTTCATTGATAACGCTAATAACTTTTGTTTTTTCATGTAGATAGTGTGAAGCTCTTACCATGTAAAGTTCAAGCCCACCCAGATCTGGCGAGAGACAGAGTTCTAAGATATTTTTACTCATGTTCTTGCATCTCAAGCATAATCACATATTTCATATAACTGTTGTAGGCTGAAGCAAAGGCCACGTGCCACTCGTGCAGACCGCCAAAAATACCGCCTTTTAAGATCAAACCTTTGAAGAATGCTCCCGCGCCGTGAACAAACGGGTCGTACCAAAAAGCACGTTTACCCTCAGCATAACGGACTTTTGCCAGATTGACGGCAAATCTGTCCGCCTTGCGTACCAGCATTGCGAAGTCTTCAAAAGAGTAGTGCAACATATCTATGTCTAAAGCTTTAAAGTTTTTTGTCTGCACACTTCCATGCTCACCGGTTGTGTTGTATCCGCACACAGATTTTTTATAAAGACGCACGACACGGTCAGGATACCACTGCCTGATAAATTTTTTGCCGATAAAACTTTTTCTGCGAAAGGAGTATGCATCATACTCGCCATTTTCAAAATCAAAATTTTGCAGATATGTAATAGCTTCCTCTTCTAAACGTTCATCCGCATCAATGCTCAAAATCCATTCATTGGTAGCAAACTGTTCACAAAAAGCTTTTTGACCACCGTCGCCAAGATATTTTTGCTGGATGACTTTAGCACCTAGTGATTCTGCTATTTCACACGTCTCATCCGAGCTGAATGAATCCACAATGATCACTTCATTACAAATCTTCTGTACATTTAAAATCACATCTCTTATGTGCTTTTTTTCGTTTAATGTTATAATTGTGGCCGTAATATTTTTTTGCATTTATACTCTATATTTTTTAGAAAATTTTATCATAAAGTAGCTAAAGTAACTATGTCTTATAAACTTGAACTCAATCCGGCTTATCCAGATTTTAAAGCAATTCTTTTAAATATAAAGTCCATCTTTTCACAAAATTCCGGCACTATTCACCTCGCTAGAAATGAACTGAAAGTCATAGAACTCAGCGGCATGAACACCGTTGTCAAAGCCTTTCGCGTTCCTAACTTTTTAAACCAGTTCATTTACGCCTACGTCCGAAAGTCAAAAGCATACAAAGCTTTCCACAATGCACAAAAACTTCATGCCTTACATGTAAGCACACCAGAAGCCATCGGATACATAGAATTTTTTCAATTTGGACTTCTAAAAGAGAGTTTTTTTATCTCTAAAAAGTTTGATTACGATTTCACGATCGCACATATTCGAGATGAACAGCCCCAATATAAAGAAAAAGTCCTGCAGGATTTTGCAAAATTCAGCTATGAGATCCATCAAAAAGGTGTCTGGCATGTGGACTATTCCGGCGGAAATATTTTAGTCAAGAAAAGTGATGTTGGCTATGAGTTTTCATTAGTAGACATCAACCGTATGAAATTCCGTCCAATAAACGGCTACGAAGGGCTTGAAAATTTCAACAAACTCTGGTTTAACGAAGAAGATTTGACTACCATCGCAAAAACTTACTCGCAATTAGCCAATCTAGATGAGCAAAAAGCCATTTCTGAGATCCTCATGCATGATAAAAAATTAAAAGATAGAGTGCTCTTAAAGCGAAAACTCAAAGGCAAATAATAGATGCTTTTCAACTCCTACGAATTCATCTTCGCATTTCTGCCTTTAACCTTTTTTATCTACTTCTATCTCAATTCAAAAAGACTCACAGTTGCGGCTAAAGGGTTTTTAGTCTTTGCTTCACTCTTTTTTTTATAGTTATTGGAATATTGTTTATCTTCCGCTTATCTTGGGGAGTATTTTATTTAACTTCATGGTTGGAAGCGGGTTGAGTAGAGAGAGTAAATTTTCTAAAAAATCTGTTTTAGTGTTTGGTATTGTTTGCAATGTTGCTTTGCTTGGATATTTTAAATATAGTGACTTTTTTATAACCAACTTCAATCTTTCCACAGGCTTGCATGTAAGCCTTTTGCATCTCGTATTACCACTTGGAATCTCCTTTTTTACATTCACGCAGATAGCTTTTTTGGTTGATGCGTATAAAGGAAAAGTAAAAGAGGTTGACTTTTTAAACTATGCGTTATTTGTAACTTTCTTTCCTCATCTCCTTGCCGGACCTATCATCCATCATGCCGATATGATGCCGCAGTTTGCTTCACGCTGGAATATGGCGATTCGCTATAGAAATGTAGCGGCAGGGTTGTTTTTATTTTCCATAGGAGTTTTTAAAAAGGTTGTCATCGCCGATAGTTTTGCTACTTGGGCAAACAATGGGTTTGATGTAGCGACTTCGCTCAATCTCCTCGAAGCATGGGCAACGAGTCTAAGCTATACTTTTCAGCTCTACTTTGACTTTTCGGGATACACAGATATGGCAATTGGTGTGAGTTTGATGCTTAATATCAAGCTTCCTGCAAACTTTAACTCTCCATATAAAGCAAAAGATATTCAAGATTTTTGGAGAAGATGGCATATTACTCTGAGTACCTTTTTAAGGGACTATATCTATATTCCTCTTGGAGGAAATCAAGTCTCTTTTTATCGAAACTACTTCAATCTTTTTAGTGTTTTTCTCATCGGTGGACTTTGGCATGGTGCGAGTTGGATGTTTGTTCTTTGGGGAGCCTTGCATGGAGTGGCAATGGTCATGCATCGTATCTGGAAAGATATGGGCTTTAAGATGAACTCATTTCTAGCTTGGTTTATTACTTTTAACTTTATCAACATCACTTGGGTATTTTTTAGAGCGAAACATTGGGATGATGCGCTGAAGGTTTTGGGTGGGATGAGTTCATTTGGAAGTTTTTCATTTTCTTTATTCAACAACGATATTTATTGGCAACTCATAGTCATGCTTATCTTGGTTGTGACACTTAAAAACTCTATGCAAAAACTGGAAGGTTTTAAACTTAACACGCTACATTTAATCTTCAGTATAAGTATACTTTTAGTGGCGTTGTCAGTTCAAAACAGTGTATCTGAATTTTTGTATTTTAATTTTTAGGATTTTTATGACAGCAAAAAGATATCTTCGAATATTCTTCACTCTATTAATACTCTTTGTACTCTTTCATTTTACGATGTGGCATTTGTATACAAAACAATTATTTCAAAATAATGGCATGACTCACGTTGGTGACCTAGGAAGAATGTCATATCATAATGACTCTTTAATTTTTAAAGAAAATAGAGTAAATTTGCCAAAAAAACATATTGACTTTACAAAAATTGAAAAAGTAGATGTTATCACTATCGGAGATTCTTTTTCTAACGGAGGAGCAGGAGGATTAAATCCATTTTACCAAGACTATATTGCTTCAAGATACAACTTAAAAGTGTTAAATTTACAGCCTTCTGAGCAAGGATGGGTAGAGTCTATTTTGCGCTTAAATAGCAGTGGCGTTTTAGAAAAAATGCATCCAAAAGTAATTATTTTACAATCTGTAGAAAGAGCTTGTATCGACCGATTGTCAAAACAAATCGATTGGAATCTCGCTGCAGATGAAAAAACAGTTATTCAAGATATGAAAAAAAGATATTCCCATCAAAAAACAACAACATCATTCATAAACAATTTAAACTACAATGCTTTGCTCTACAATCTTTTATATAAATTTAATGATCATGCCTACTTTTCCAAGGTTTATATTACTCCAATCTCGAGACAGCTCTTTTCTTCTCAAAGCAGTAATGAACTGCTATTTTATTTCGAAGATATTCAAAACAAAGAAGCAGACCAAAAGTCATTTGCTCAACTCAATGCAAACCTTAATCATCTGCAAAAAATATTAAAAAAGAAAAACATACAGTTATATTTTATGCCAACACCTGATAAGTATAATATTTATTCCAAATACATTATTAAAAATCCATATCGGCAAAAGCACTTCTTCGAATTGCTGCGTAGCCTAAAAAAAGAATACACCTTTATAGATACAAAAGCTATTTTGGAACAACTTATAGATAGTAATGAAAAAGATGTTTATTATCCTGATGATACACACTGGAGTCATAAAGCAAGTGAAAAAATATTTCAAAAGACAAAAATTCACTAAATTTAAAATATTTACAATTGGATTATTTTTTTTCACATTTGTAAGCATCTAGGCTTTTTTCTTGCACCTTGCAAACATACGGCTTCAAAGAGAAAAATACAGAGCCACTCATCCAAAAGATGTAGCCGAGACAGAGGCTTTAAAAAAGCAAAATAAGCTCAATTTGCCTTACATGTAAGCAAAAAATTTCATTAAAAGAGTGTTCAAAAAAGCACTAGCGAGGCAGATTTTCTCTGTAAACCGTGAGTATCTCAACTCGTTCCTCTTGCACTCTATAAATAATGGAAAATCCTTGATAAACAAGCTTTCTTGCATTTGGTGCAATATCTTCAGCGGGTCTGCCAGAGTGTGGAAATTTTGAAAGCATCTCAGAAATGAAACTTTGCATCTTGTCCAAATATGCATCTGCAATATCTTCATTCTTTGTTTGTTCATAAATATATTTTGCGTGGTTTATAAGATTTTTTGTAGCCTTTTTAGAAAAGACAATCTCAGTCACGATAACTCTTTTTTGCTAAATCAAATGCTTCTTCTATTCCCATAAAATCGTCATTTTCAATCTCTTTGATGGCATCATTGATATCTTGTTTGAGTTTTTTATGCGTGAGATTATATTCATCCATTGAGATCATTACAACTGTTTTATTATTTTTTGTTGTAATGATCACTTCTTCATTGTTGTCACATACATTATCGATAAGAGTTTTAAGATTATTTCTTGCAGATGTATAGTTAAGTGCTTGCATAAATATCCTTTTATGACAGAAAATTGTCATAAGTATAGCATATTTATTTTCTAAATTTTAAGATAAGGCACTGCTGTGATTTTCAAGAATTTAAAATCATCTTTTATTAATATCTATGAAATATACAATAGTTTATAATCACTAAAATATATAAAGGCTTTATTTGCTCTTCAACTCCTACGAATTCATCTTCGCATTTCTGCCTTTAACCTTTTTTATCTACTTCTATCTCTTAAAGAAGCGTTTGAGTGTCGGAGCGAGAGGTTTTTTGGTCTTTGCATCTCTCTTCTTTTACTCTTGGTGGAACGTAGCTTACTTACCTCTTATCCTTGGATCTATACTTTTTAACTATGTTATGGGAAATACGCTGAGTGATGAAAGTAAAAACATCAAAGTAGGTAAAAAAGCTCTTTTAATATTTGGTATTGCTTCCAATCTTGCTCTTCTTGGCTATTTCAAATACAGTGACTTTTTTATTGCAAACTTCAATCTTGTCATGGATAGCTCAATAAATCCCTTACATGTAATCCTTCCTCTTGGGATAAGTTTCTTTACTTTTACTCAAATAGCTTTTCTTGTAGACTCTTATAAAAAGGAGGTCAAAGAGTATGACTTTTTACGTTATATGCTTTTTGTGACCTACTTTCCCCATCTTTTAGCTGGTCCTATCATCCATCATAAAGATATGATGCCTCAGTTTGCAAGTCGTTGGAATATGGCTATCCGCTATAAAAATGTCGCAGCGGGTCTTTTTTTATTTTCTATCGGGTTATTTAAAAAGGTAGTCATCGCGGATACTTTTGCGGTTTGGGCAAATAACGGATTTGATGCGGCTGTAACGCTAAACATGATCGAAGCTTGGGCAACAAGTTTAAGCTATACCTTCCAACTTTATTTCGACTTCAGCGGTTACACAGATATGGCAATTGGTGCATCTTTACTTTTTAACATCAAACTGCCGATAAACTTTAATTCTCCCTATAAAGCTACAAGTATTCAAGATTTTTGGAGAAGATGGCATATTACTCTGAGTACCTTTTTAAGGGACTATATCTATATTCCTCTTGGAGGAAGTAGAAAAGGCAGTTTTAGAACATCTACAAACCTGATGGCTACATTTATACTTGGAGGCATTTGGCATGGAGCTGGATGGACTTTTGTTTTCTGGGGATTTCTGCATGGTGTAGCTTTAGTCATAAATCATATCTGGAAATCTATTGGACTAAAGATGCCGACTCTTCTTGCTTGGTTTATTACTTTTAACTTTGTAAATATCGCTTGGGTATTTTTTAGGGCTAAAGAGTGGAGTGATGCGGTTAAAATCTTACATGCTATGTTTCTTGGAGTGATCATACTCCCTCCAGAGCTACAATTTTTCAATTTTTCTTTCATCTCGTTTAGTGCAGCATGGCTAGGCAACATCTTTGCAGATAAGTATATATTACTACAGCTTGTGAGTGTATTTGTTTTGACGCTCTTGTTTAAAAACAGTATGGAAATAAAAAATAGTTTTAAACTCAATTTTACGAGTTTACTCTTAGTTACAGTTTTGTTTGTAGCTTCTTTATTAAATTTAAGTGGGGTTCATGAATTTTTATACTTCAATTTTTAAACCAAAAAAATGGATTATTCTCTTTTTTACTTTATCTGCAATCGTTAGTAGTTTAATTTTTAGTGTCAACTTTATTGTTGACCCTTATAACATTACCAAACATAATATCTTGCATATTAAATACAAATTTGCAAGGGATGATCGAACAGAAAAAACAAACTATTTCACATCATTACCAAAATTTGACAACATCATGATAGGAAGTAGCCGTGTCTATTCTATAAATCCACAAACTGTAAGCCATTTACTCGGCGGAACAACATATAATTTTGGAGTAGGAACAGCCACAGTTGAAGATCATTTAGGAGTGTTGTTATACTTACAAAAGCAGCATAAATTACCAAAAAATCTTATCTTAGGTGTTGACTTTTATACTTTCAATCCAGATATTCCACCAAATAAATATTTTCTGGCCAACAAGGACCTTAACTTTTTATCCTTTAGTAATTATCATGAAGATTACCTTGCAAAATTTTTCTCTCTTGATGCTTTTCGAGCTTCTTTTAAAACACTCAATAATCATTTTTCAAATAAAAATGAAAAACCAAGATTTGATGCCAATGGATGGGCTGGCGCTTATGAAGATTATTCTAAAAGAGATATTATCGCCGATGAAATTGCTACAAAAAAAGAGCTCTTAGAAGACAAAATACTTATTTATTCCAACTATACATACAGCCATATAGACCCAAAAAGAGTTGATTACTATCAAAAAATAAAAAAGATATGTAAAGAAAATGGAATTAATCTATATATATTTCCGACCCCGCTCAATCCAATACTGTTAAAAGTTCTCAATGAAAATAAAAGCACAAATAATGCTCTAAAAGAGTTTATTGCTTATCTCTCTACTTTTGATAATTTTTACAATGCCTATGATGACAAAGTACTTTATAATGATATTAGAAATTTTCATGGAAGCACTCATACGAGTACAAATGCAGGAGACCTTATTTTACAAAAGTTACTTGTTAAACACTAGCCAGTTGTAATTTTACATCCTCAAACATCTCAGCTCTTTTTTCCTCATCGTGGGGAATCATGTAATGCTTTTGAATACTTTCATCACTCACGCTTTTCCATCTTTTAGCACTCGCGAACAAACTATCTGCAAAAAATGTCATCGTCGGTGTTCCTACAAGCGCGGCTAAGTGATAAGTGCCTGTGGATGTAGAGATGAAGAGTTTAAAATTGCTGATAAGCTTTGCGAAATTCACCAAGCCATCGTTTGAGATATAAAAGATCACATCCGTGCCCGTAAGTTTCTCTTTGCAATAATCATAAAGATTTTGCTCATCAGGACCAAAAGTCATCATGATCTGATATCTGTTTTCACTCAGAGTACCCATCGGGTATAAAGCTTTTTCGACAAGTTCTATATACTCATCTAACGTCCAGTTTGCATCAGAAGAACCGCCAAATCCTGGATGAAAGGCGATGATCTCTTTTGTAATGTTATGTTCTTTGCAAAAATTTTCATATACAGTTTTTGCATCATCAAACTTGAAAAGCGGTTTTTTGAAATGGAGATCTATATCAGGAAAAAGAATTTTTGTAAGTTCCAAGTTATACTCAAACTCCGCCATCTTCACTTCGCTTCGTCTTTGTTTGACTCGCTGTGTGTAAAAAATCTGAGCAATTTTTGTTGCAGGTGCTATACGTTTTTTGATGCCAGCCAAAAACTGAGCAAGTGCAACACGGGTATTTGAAAAAAGAGTAAGAGAAACATCTATTTTCGCATTTCGTAATTTTTGCGCAAATTCAAAAACAGAACTTTTACCATCATCAACGATCACTTCATCTATAAAATCGCACGCTTTTGCTAATGACTCATTTAAAGGAGCCACACATATGATGATTCTATTTTGTGGATTATGCTGTTTTAAGACCTTACATGTAGGCAATGCTGTAATAAAATCGCCTAGTTTATCGGTGCGAACGACTAAGATATTCAATCTTTTCTCACCCTCATGTAAGAGGCAAATCTCGGTTTACCACTTTTTGTAAAGCCGAAATATTTAAAAGTGATGATGGAGCCAAGTACCGGAGGATTTTTTCTATTCTCTTGACTAAAACCAGAGCCTATGAAAAGGTGTGTGCCGTTTTCAAGCTCCACTTCTATGCTTCCCATCAAACCGCTGTTTTTGCCGACACCTTTTTTATAGCCGATAACTTTGCCCTCCATATCCTGCGCTAGCTTGACCTTTAAAACAGAATCGCTTCTGCCATCAAAATAGCTTCGTGAGCCATCTTTTATGACCGCTCCTTCTCCCCGTTTTTTCACCACTTCATGCAAAAATGCCTTTAACTCTTTTGAATTGTGACAGATTTTTTGTTCTACGACTTTTACATGGTAGAGATGGTGAGCATCGATGTAATCTTGCGCTTTTTGAAGTCTTTGGGTGAAATTTCCCTCAGCATTTGGCACTTCAAAGATGTTGTAAGTGATCTCTTTCCACTTATCACTTGGCTTATCATCCATCACGATAGACTGGATATTTTCAAAATCACCACGCTTTGTCCAAAGCTCGCCATCAAGGGCGAAAGGAGGCAGATGTTGTGTGAACCATTTTGGAGCGTTGATAGGTTTGTTTTGACGAGAGAGAAGTTGTTTCCCATCCCAATATCCACGAATGCCATCGAGTTTTTCCGACATCATCCAGCCTGAGACGTTTTGATCAGTGTAGATATTTGGTTTTTGCAGAGTGAGTGCGCTTGCATGCAAAGTGCCCAGCGGGTATAAGATGAAAAGAGCTAAAACTACAAAAAGACGAATCATCTTTAGTTCACACCAATCTGAAAATACTCAAATCCCATTTTTTGCATCTTCTCTTTGCTAAACTGGTTACGTCCATCAAAAAATATCGGAGCTTTGAGCAGCTTTTGCATTTCGTCGAAATCAGGACTTCTAAACTCTTGCCATTCGGTTACAAGGATTACCGCATCCGCATCTTTGAGTGCATCATATTTACTCTCAACATAGGTAACTTTATTATTGCCTTTGAGGTAATGTGTCTCGGCTTCATGGCGTGCTTTTGGATCATAAGCTACAATGTTTGCACCCCGAGAAGTAAGCTCATTGATAATGGTAATAGCACTTGCTTCGCGCATATCATCAGTTTCTGGCTTAAAGCTAAGACCCCAGACTGCAAAAACTTTCCCCTCTAGATTTTCGCCAAATCTAGCTATCACTTTATTTGAGATCACATATTTTTGTGCATAGTTGACAGCTTCCACTGCAT
>JAVHRU010000051.1:35886-43804 GCA_036171835.1 Sulfurimonadaceae bacterium
ATCACTTTATTTGAGATCACATATTTTTGTGCATAGTTGACAGCTTCCACTGCATCTAAAATGCGTGGCGTGTAGCCAAAATCTTTTGCGGTTTTTGCAAGGGCTTGAACATCTTTTGGAAAACAGCTTCCGCCATATCCACAACCTGGATAAATAAAACTGTACCCGATGCGGCTGTCACTTCCGATACCGTTACGCACTTTGTTGATATCCGCTCCCACGCGCTCACAAATCTGGCTCATCTCGTTCATGAAAGAGATTTTGGTTGCAAGCATCGCGTTTGCCGCGTATTTTGTCATCTCTGCTGATTTGATATCCATCGCTATAAATCTATCATGATGCTTCATAAAAGGAGCGTAGAGTTCACGCATAACCTCTAATGCTTTTTCACTGTCAGCACCGATAACCACGCGGTCAGGATGCATAAAGTCATTAATCGCAGCGCCCTCTTTTAAAAACTCAGGATTACTAACAACATCAAACGCAATACTAACACCGCGTTTGTCAAGCTCTTCTTGAATGGTCACTCTTACTTTCTCAGCAGTTCCCACAGGAACGGTAGATTTATCTACGACGACAATGTAATCCGTAATGCTTTGCCCGATCTTTTTAGCAACCGCCAAGACGTACTGCAGATCTGCACTTCCATCTTGCCCCATCGGTGTTCCCACGGCGATGAAAGAGATAAGAGAAGAGGCAATCGCTTCAGTTGCGTTTGTCGTAAACTTCAGTGTCCCTTTTTTGTAGTTTTCAAGTGTCATATCTTCAAGACCCGGCTCGTAAATAGGAATGATTCCCTGACGAAGTTTTTCAATCTTATTTTCGTCTATATCAACACAAGTAACTTTGTTTCCCATCTGCGCGAAACACACACCGCTTACTAGCCCGACATAACCTGTCCCGATAACTGATATTTTCATAAACTTTCCTAATCGTATAATTAAGGCTATTTTATCGAACTATTGATATAATTTGACTTACATGTAAAGTGTAGGAGAAAATAAAATTGATATTCGCAAATAGATATACACAGCTTTTTAGTGCCCTATTTTTAAGTTTTTTACTCTTTTTATCGACAAGAGTCTTTTTATATGTGACCTATTTTGATTACTTTTCCAACTTAACTATAAGTGAAACGCTACGCTCATTCTTTATGGGTTTTCGAGTCGATACAGCCATCATCTTTACATTTACTTCAGCGCTTTGGATAGCTCATCTTCTACCTTTTAAATTCACCCTACATAAGCTCTACAGGCAGACATTAGGGATTCTCTGGGGAACTATCATTGCCGGAATCATCTTTTTTAATATCGGAGACTCTCTTTATTTTGGGTTTGTCAATCGTCACATAAGTAATGAACTTAGTGTCATAGGAAACGATGTCGGTTTGTTAGTAAATATGGCAAGAGACTACTTTCCCATTCAGACTCTTATATCTGTGATACTTTTTTATATTATTATCTATCTCTTTTATAAAATTTTTACTGCCAAACTCCGTAATATCCATATCAGACAGAGTGGATGGCTTGTTCTACCCCTGGTGATCACCATAGCATTTATCGGGATTCGTGGAAAAGTGGATGGGATCTCTTTTGGGACATCGGATGCATTTGCAGTCAATAAAGTCTCTTCAGGCAACTTAGCACTAAATGGATTTTTTTGTTTCTACCGCGGTGGAGACAGACAAAACATCTGTCATTCTTCAGTGACAACCAATAAAGCTCTCGAGGTAATCAAACAGAATCTTACATCTACAAAAATACAATACACGAATACCTCTTATCCTCTGATGAGGCACTACCGAGAAAAAAACAAGCAAAACTATAATGTTGTTATCGTTTTAGTCGAAAGTCTCAGCGGCAAATATCTTGATGCTCTTTCACACAATAACTATGGAGTAACTCCTAACCTTGATAAACTTGCTCACGAGGGCATCTTATATACAAACTTTTATGCAAATGGACAAAGGTCTTTAGAGGGAATTACATCTATTTATACTGGTCTGACACAACCTGTGGGATTTGAAAATTTAGGCGAGGGACTGGAACTCTATAATCCAAGTTTTTTAGGCAAAATAGCACATCAAAACGGTTATACGACAATAGCGATGCAAAGCTCCGATAGAGGTTCTTTTAGAGTAGACAAACTCAGCCAACTAGCAGGTTTTGAAGATTATTATGGTGCAGAAGATATGCCAAGAACAGGAGCAGAAGAGGGGAACCCACATTTTGGTGCATGGGATGGCAATATGTTTCGTTTTCTCTCTACAAAACTGCACACAATCAAAGAGCCCTTTATCAGTTTTTGTTTTACATCTGCAACACACTCTCCATTTTATCTACCGGGTAAACAATGGGCAAAATATCCTCATTCTGATAATAGTGAGCAGGGGTATCTCAACACTCTATACTACGCAGATTCTCAAATAAAAGAGTTTATGGATAGATGCAAAAAAGAACCATGGTTTAATAGAACGATTTTTATCTTTACGGCTGACCATGTAGGTTTTGCAGAGTTAGATAAAACAGTGAAAAATAACTCTCACGACCAAGAAAATCTACTTTCGGATTTTCATATTCCACTTATCATCTATGCACCAAAAATTTTTAAACCTCAGGTATCATCCATCGTCTCATCCCATGATGACATCTTTCCCTCTATTCTCGATATTTTAGGATGGAAATCTAATTTTACAACTATCAGTCAGTCACTTTTTGATGAAACGGCAAAACATAGATTTGCTTATGTAAAACGTGGAAGTATGATCGCAATTACAGATGGTAATGGCTCCATAGGATATAATTATAAAGATTTTGTGGATGAAAAAGGTAACGTAAGCCAAGACCTCAGAAACCTGCTTTTAGGCTGTGACACAGCTGAGGCAAATCTACTTAAAAATTCCAAATGGATGCAACGTTGAAAAAACCTTTTATCTGGGATAACTTCTCAGACCAGCCTTATCAACTCAAAGATAGATACTTTAAAAAAATGATGCGTCGTCGTGAATTAATATCAAGTCTCAAAACCTTTTTTATTGCGCTTTTCGTCCTTCCTATTTCACTGTTGCTGATGCCTTTCGTACGCCGAAAAAATGTAGACAGTGATAACTTTTTTGCTATGAGCGTCAATCTTGACAAAGAACCCTCTATGACTCCTGAATTTTTGGAGGAGCTTGGAGTAGATCACATTTTGGTTCGCTGTAAGCTTTGGGAGATGGATAAACTACGAGAACTATACGATTTCATTCTTTCATGCCAAGCTAAACAGGTTACGCTGAGCATCCTTCAAGACCGTGAACATATTGAAGATCTTGAACTTTTAAAGAAGGACCTTCGGACGATATTTTCAACTCCCCAAATTAGAAGATTTCAAATCGGCTCTACTATAAATCGTGCGAAATGGGGATTTTTCAGCGTGGATGAATACAACAGGTTTTACAAAACCGCTTACGATTTAAAGCTTCGTGAATTTCCCGATATCGAGCTTATCGGAAGTGGAGTCATCGATTTTGAGTACCATTTTACAGCTCATACACTTTTTAATTTCACTCCTTACATGTACGACGGAATCGCCTCACTTTTATACGTCGACAGACGTGGAGCACCGGAAAATATGCAGATGGGATTTAACCTTTTAGATAAAATTGCCCTTCTTAGCACAATGGTTTGGCTTTCTCCAAAAAGTAAAAACCGCCTTTACATCACAGAGACAAATTGGCCCATCTCAAACACCGCACCCTACGCGCCTACGAGTGAACATGAGTGTGTGGATGAAGAGAGTTATGCCAACTTTTTAGTACGCTATTATCTTCTGGCTTTTGCTTCACAACAGGTTGATGCCGTGCTCTGGCATCAGCTCATCGCTCCGGGATACGGGCTTATCGATAATCGCGAAGGACTAAGAAAACGAAGCGCATTTTATGCTTTTAAAACAATGCTTTCATTTTTAAAAGGTTCACAATTTTTACGCCTTGATATCAAAAGAGGCTATCATATCCTCCAATGTCTCAAAGATCATAAACTCATACAAGTTCACTGGTCTTTGAGTCAAAAAATCATTAAAAATGAAAACTATTTCGATGCCCATACGCGCGATGGACAACCTATTAGAAGTGAAGAGATAACAATTTTTGACACTCCTGTTTATTTACAAATCAAGGATAAGTTATAATTTCATCCATGAATAAAAAAATAATCAATGTCCCGCTTTATGTATGGATCGCATTTCTCATCACTTCTCTTATCTTTGTCTTTTTTCCACAAATTGATATCTTTGTAAGTGGTCTTTTTTACTCCAAGGAAAGTGGGTTTATCGCTAGCGGTACTTTGTATGAGTCTATTCTTTACAACTCCATAGAACCCGTCGTTGCACTTGCCATCGTTTTACCTATTCTTGTCTGGCTCTATAATATCGCAGCAAAAAAAGATCTCTACCATGTAAACAAAAAAGTAATTCTCTATCTTCTTTTAATCCTAGCAATCGCACCTGGCATCATTGTCAACGATATTTTAAAAGAGCACTGGGGACGCGCCCGTCCGGCTGAAACGACACTTTTTGGAGGAACAAAAGAGTTCACTCCGGCATTTATTATCAGTGATCAGGATGGCTACTCTTTTAGTTGCGGTCATGCCGCGGGAGCATTTTTTCTCATTGCACTTGCTCTGCTCGCTCGCAAAAGACGCGCGTTATGGATGAGTCTCGCAGTAAGCTACGGTCTTGCTATCAGTTATATCCGTATCGCTGCAGGTGGGCACTTTTTTAGCGATACTGTAGTCTCATTTTTCATTGTTTACATTACAATACTTATCTTTTACGGTCTCTTTTTCAAGGAAGAAAATCATGAAATTTCGTAATCAACTCACTCAAATTCTTTTAATCGTTCTTTTTAGTTTTATAGTTTTAATGGCTATTAGACTGTCGCTCTATGACTTTTATAAAACTGATTTTTCCGACCTCACGACAAGTGAATTTTATGCATCTTTACTCATGGGGTTTCGCGTAGATATGATTACTATATTCACATTTTCCTCTGTATTTGTTCTCTTACTTCTTTTTGTAAAATCACCAAGAATACGAGGTTTGATTGCAATTTTCTGGGCACTCATATTAAATATTATCTTTATTCTCAGCTTCAGTGATGTTTTGTACTATGAGTATATCCACAGACATATGTCAAATGAACTATTTAACCTCGGTAATGATACAGATATCATCACAGGCATGGCTTTTGGCTCGATGCTTCCATATACTCTTAGCGCATTCATCTTGTCTGCAATCTTTTTATATGTTGTCTATAAACTCTTTGCATATAGACCAAGACACTTTATCTCAGGAAAACAACTTTTCATCACAACTTTGATACTTATTTTGGCTCTCTTTATTGGAATACGTAACAACTTTTCAGGTAAAAGTTTCGGGACTAGCGATGCATATGCTGTTGATAAAGTAAGTAGTGGAAACCTCGCGCTTAACGGATTTTTTACAATGTATAGAACAGCAAAATCTCCAGTAAAACATAATCTTATGAATCTTGACAAAGCTGTAGAGATGACAAGAGCAGAACTTGCCTCACCAAATACACCTTTTTTAGATAACAAATATCCACTCGAACGGGAATATAAAGGAAAAGGCACCCCAAAATACAACGTCGTCATTGTACTCTTAGAATCTTTTGGCGCTGAACATCTTGATGGTTTTACTCACTACAAAGAGCTGGGTATCACACCGTATTTTAAAAAACTAAGCAATGAAGGGCTGAAATTCACTAACTTTTATTCAAACGGTTATCGCTCTATTTTTGGAATCACATCTATCTTTACAGGTATCACGATTCCTGCAGGATTCGAGTATCTTGGACATGGACTTGAGCTCTCAAATCTCAGCTATCTTGGCAGAGTTGCAAAACAAAACGGTTACTCAACCCTCTCGATGCAAGCGGCGAACAACCGTTCATATCGAGTCGATGCAGTGAGTGGACTTGCAGGATTTGATAACTATTACGGTGCAGAGGATATGCCAAACGTTGAGACTGTCGATCCTGGACGTGCGCCTGAAACCGGAACGTATGATTATAATATGTTTGATTTTTACCATAAAAAACTCAATAAAATGAAAGAACCTTTTTTAGGATTTGCTTTTACTGACACAACTCATTCAGACTTTTATCTTCCTAGTAAAAAGTTTGAAAGATATCCACATGATCTGCAAAACTATAACGGTTCTCTTAACGCACATATTTATACCGACGATGCTATTAAAAGATTTATGGAAAGCGTCAAAAAAGAGCCTTGGTTTGACAGAACGATCTTTATCTTTACCTCCGATCACGGCAGCGGCGATGCGCTAAATCCCATCGCAAGACAATATCGTCCCGATGATAAACCGCTCCCAAGCATCGAGCATTTTAGGATTCCTCTCATTATCTACGCGCCAAAAATATTTAAGCCGCAAGTGATTACGACCCTTGGAAGTCATAACGATATTTTTCCAACAATCGTAGATATGCTTGGTTGGAAGGCAAATATCACGACTATGGGAAGCTCACTTTTTGATAAGGATATCAAAAACCGTTTTGCATACTTTTTTGCAGGCGATCTTATTGGTCTTAAAACAGATAGCGGCTACATAAAATACAATTTTAAAGATGTAGTTGAAACATCAGCAGATGCAAATAAAACAGCACAAATGAAAGAGCTCCTATTTGCCATCGACACCGCAGAAGCAAAACTTTTGACAAAAAATAGATGGAAACAATGAGAATCCTCATCATCCTTCCAAACTGGCTTGGTGACGCGCTTATGGCGACGCCGGCCATTGAAGCTCTGAGTGTATATTATCCAGATGCTAGATTTACTTTTGTGGGAAGTAAAGTTTGCATCGAAGCGCTCAAGTATCATCCAAAATGTGAAAAAGCAATCATTGACAATACAAAAAATGGCGGAAATAGATTTATAAATACGTATAAACTTGCAAGAGAATTAGGGGAGTTTCACTTGGCTGTGAGCTTTCGCGATCAGCTTCACGCAACTCTACTTTTACGCTGGACAGGTACTGTCATCTGTTGTGCACGAGGTTCATGGCATTCACAACTCTTATTAAGTCATGCACCTCGTATTGCAACAGAGCAGCATCTCGTTTTACAATACCTTCAAATCGCTACATGTAATCTAAATAACAAGCCTTCAGACGGCCAACCGCTTAAACTCTACCTTCCGGAACACCAATTTCCAAAGCCCACATTAGGGATCAATGCCGGAGCGACTTACGGAAGTGCAAAACGATGGTATCCAGAGCGTTTTGCACAAGTTGCGGCTGAGTTTAGCGAGATGTATGACATTATCATCTTTGGCGGACCGAATGAAGTGGAGATGGCTAGCGATATAGAAAGTGAATTAAAACGCTTACATGTAAACAATTATACAAATCTTGCAGGAAAAACTTCCATCAGCGAACTCTGCGCATATATCGGTGGTTGTTCACTTTTTATCACCAACGATAGCGGCCCTATGCATGTAGCCGCAGCTTATCAAGTACCGACTGTCGCCATATTCGGTCCCACAAGGTACAAAGAGACTTCCCAATGGAAAAATGAAAAAAGTATCATTGTTCGCCATGAGATGGATTGCTCTCCATGTATGAAAAGAGAGTGTCCATTGAAGCATCATAATTGTATGAAAGATATTAGTGCAAATGAGGTTATTGAAGCTGTAAAAACTTTGCTCTAATCTTTTTTTAGAGACTCTTTTTTCCTGTCACTTTTTTCTTATATGACTTCTCTCATACTTTTTTTAACGCAAAAAAAGTATAAAGGAATACGCTTACATGTAAAGTGTCTTTTAGATGTAAAATAAATCCTTAGATAGAGGAACCACTTGCAAATTCAAACACTACAAACAGCTAATTTTTCCTCATAACAATT
>JAVHRU010000052.1:0-38096 GCA_036171835.1 Sulfurimonadaceae bacterium
TTTTTTCGGCTTTATATTTTAAAACAGTCAAGTAACGAAATACTGAAATTAATAGGATAAAAGCTCCCCAGATAATGAGAGTAGTATTATTTGTATGTCCAAAAAAAATATAAAATAAAACAGCTGCATTGGCAAGAGCTCCAAGGATGGAAAGCGTTAAATTATTATAAGCTTCACTAAGCTGTTTATATATATACAAAAAATATCCTCTGTAAAAGTTTATTATATACGCGGATTATAACAAAACTTTGTTTTATTTTTTTGATATAATCCTTTAGATAAATAGACTATAAAAAAAGAGCAATAATGACGATACAAGAACCTATGACAAAATTTGGATATGAAAAACTTCAGGCTGAACTAAACCATCTTAAAATGGTTGAGCGTCCGCAAACTGTAAAAGATATAGAAGAAGCGCTAGAGCATGGAGACTTGAAAGAAAATGCCGAGTATCACGCTTCAAAAGAGAAACAAAGATTGATCGATGGAAGAATGATCGAGATAGCGGAAATGATCTCTAACGCGCAGATTGTTAATCCAAGTGAACTTGAACACTCACGTGTGAGTTTTGGCTCAACTGTGACACTTAGCGATATGAATAGCGGCGAAGAGAAAACATACACGATAGTTGGTGGATGCGAGAGCAACCCCGATATCGGTCTTATCTCCTTTAACTCTCCGCTTGCAAAACAGCTTTTAGGACGTGAAGAGGGCGATGAGGTGAAGGTCAAGCTTCCAAATGGTGAAAAAGAGTTTGAGATCGAATCAGTTAGATATCAGGAGATCGTCTTTGAATGTCACTAATGTAGGCATCATCGGAGCAAGTGGATACACAGGGCTTGAGCTTTTAAAGATTCTGATCAATCATCCAAATTTCAATATCACTTATGTAGCAAACAGTGAAGGAAATATGACTTTAGAAGAGCTACATCCATCACTTAAAGGCGTTTATGAATGTGATGTTCAAAAAGCAGATATCGATGAGGTAGCAAAAGTGAGTGAATTAGTCTTTTTGGCTCTTCCACATCAAACTGCTATGGCGTATGTAAAACCTCTTTTAGAAAAAGGTTTGAAAGTCGTTGATCTTTCTGCTGATTATAGACTCGAGCTTGATGTGTATGAAAAACATTATTGCCAACATTCAGACAAAGAAAACCTGTCTCACGCAGTGTATGGCTTGCCTGAACTCTTCCGTGAAAAGATCAAGAGCGCAAGTCTTATCGCAAATCCGGGATGCTATCCGACAAGTGTTATTTTGGGCGCGTTGCCTTTTATGAAGTATAAAAAAGACAACTCAGCTTTCATCGTCGATGCAAAAAGCGGAGTGAGCGGAGCGGGCAAAAAACTCAGCGACGTGACACATTTTGTTAATGTAAACGATAACTTTTTCGCGTACAATCCTCTTAGTCACCGTCATGCTCCGGAGATTGCAGAAAAATTGAATATCGATTTCGAAGATGTAAGTTTTGTTCCTCATCTCGTTCCTGCTACAAGAGGAATGATCTCATCTATCTATATGCAAGTCAGCGGAGATTTTGATCCGATTGCCGTTTTAAAAGAGTATTATAAAGATGAAAGATTTGTGCGTGTGAGAGAAAATCCTGTCGATATGAAAAGTGTCGCAGGTACGCATTTTTGCGATATTTTTGCAAAACGTAATGGAGATACGCTTTTTATCTCATCGGCAATCGACAACCTTTTAAAAGGTGCATCTTCGGCAGCCGTTGCAAATGCAAATCTGATGATGGGATATGATGAACATACGGCTTTGCCAACAATAGCGTATGTCCCATAGTTTTCTTCTCAAAGAGGGTGCATTTGTCATCTCAGATGCTCATTACTCCCTGCATCGTCCTGAATTACAAACTCTTTTTGAGAAGATAGATTCGGGTATTTTACAGCCTTCTCAGCTCATCTTGATGGGTGATATTTTTGATACTCTTTTTGGACCTATTCCTTATACCTTACATGTAAACCAAGCGATGATAGATCTACTAAACTCTGTAGCGCAGAAAATAGAAGTGGTCTATCTTGAGGGAAATCACGATTTTTGTTTGGATAGTGTTTTTAAAAATATTACGATCTATCCTCTTTCATCTCAGCCTCTTACATGTAAATATAATGATAAGAAGATTTTGCTTGCGCATGGTGATTTTGGCGAGGACTTGGGATATAAGATATACACCTCTTTGATACGAAACCATTTTATACTTACTTGTTTGAAATATATTGACCTTTTTGGAAATCATTTTATACTAAAAAAACTCGATACTTATCTTCAAAAAAAAGAAGATTGTAATAATTTTGAAGGTTTTAAAGAATACATTACAACTCGTCTAAAGAAAAGATTTTCCAATAGTTGTGATTACTTTATAGAAGGACATTTCCATCAAAATAAAAGCTTTGGCGTGGATGATTTTACCTACATTAATTTGGCTGCTTTTGCTTGTAATCAAAGATACTTTATTGTACAATCCTCGCAAGAAGAGCTATTATTAGAGGTTAATGCTTCTAAGGAGTCAGGTGAATGAAAGAAAACGCAACATTAAAAGTTGGCAGTAATGAGATGGAGCTTGTAGACTTCCGTATCTTCAAACAAGAAGATGAAGAAGTGTATGAGGGGATTTACGGTGTCAATGTCGCTAAAGTTCGTGAAATTATACGTGTTCCCTCTTTGACGGAACTTCCGGGAGTGCCGGAATTTATAGAAGGAATTTTTGATCTTCGAGGTATTGTTATTCCTGTCGTCAACTTAGCTAGCTGGATGGGTGTCAATGTTCCAGAAGATGCTGGGAAAAATGCACGTGTCATAATTGCTGAATTTAACAATGTTCTTATAGGCTTTATTGTACATGAAGCAAGACGTATTCGTCGTATTAACTGGAAAGATATAGAGCCTGCTTCTTTTGTTTCCGGAGGAAATGGATTTGATGGCAGTAAGATAACCGGAGTGACACGCATTGAAGATGATGCGGTACTTTTGATCCTCGACTTGGAAGCTGTTGTGCAGGACTTGGGACTTTATAAACCAAATACTGGAGAGATCCCTCAGGATCTTGATACTTTTACAGGGCTAGTATTATTGCTTGATGACAGCTCAACTGCTAGAAAAATCGTAAAAGATGCTCTTGAAAAGATGGGCTTTGATGTTGTAGAAGCAAGTGATGGCAGAGATGGTCTTGAGAAACTAGATGACATCTATGCGATGTACGAAGAGGGAATTTCAAATCATTTAAAACTTATCATTTCTGATATTGAGATGCCTTTAATGGATGGTTTTCATTTTGCAGCAAATGTTAAAGAGGATGGAAGATATAAAAATATTCCGATAGTTTTTAACTCATCAATCAGCGACCATTTTAGTGAAATGCGTGGCAAAGATGCCGGTGCTGAGGCTTATCTAGTTAAGTTTGACGCTAATTTGTTTTATGGTGAAGTCGCACGCGTTGTTCGTGCGCATATGAAGTAGGAGAATAGTTTATGGATGAATTTCAAGAGATATTACAAGATTTTTTAATTGAATCTTTCGAGCTTTTAGAACAATTAGATCAGGATCTCGTGGAGTTGGAGACAAATCCTCATGATTTAGAACTTCTCAATCGTATTTTTCGTGTAGCACACACAGTAAAAGGCGCTTCGTCGTTTTTAAATTTTGATGTACTTACACATCTTACTCACCATATGGAAGATATTTTAAACAAAGCAAGACATGGGGATTTACTACTGACCCCTGATGTTATGGATGTCGTTTTAGAGTCTATTGATTTAATGAAAGAACTTTTAAATACGATCCGTGACACTGGTGCGGATGCCGGTGTAGATGTTTCTATGTGTGTTGTGAGACTTGATGCAAAGTCCAATGGCACTTCTATCCTAGTATCTACGGACGAGTTAGAAGAAGAAGCGGAAGAAGAGAGAGAAGAAGATTCTCTTGAAGAAGAAGAACTTGATTATGACAATATGAGTGACGATGAAGTCGAAGCGGAGATTGAGAGACTTTTAGCACAAAGACAAGTAGAAGATCAGAAAAAAAGAAAAGCTAAGCAAGCAGCAGGTGAAGCGGTTCCCCAGATGCCCCAAGGCGATGAAGAAGAGTCAAAAAATATTTCTACTCCGCAAGTAAATGCGGTAGTGGCAAAACCACCAATGCCACCAAGAAAACAGGTTGAAGAGCATTCTGAAGATGCCAAGGCTGCAGCTCCTACAAAAGGTAATGTAACGACAGTCGAACAAACAATTCGTGTTGATGTAAAAAGACTTGACCATCTTATGAACCTTATTGGTGAACTCGTACTTGCAAAAAATCGTCTTATTAAGATCAATGTAGATGTTGAAGAGCGTTATGAAGGTGAAGAGTTTTTAGAAGAACTGAACCAAGTTGTTTCTATCGTTTCTTTGGTTACAACTGATCTTCAAATCGCGGTTATGAAAACAAGAATGCTTCCGATTGGGAAAGTTTTTAATAAATTTCCACGTATGATCCGTGATCTTTCACGCGAGCTAAATAAAAAGATAGATCTAGAGATTTTTGGAGAAGAAACTGAACTTGACAAGTCTATCGTCGAAGAGATTGGCGATCCTTTGGTTCACATTATCCGTAACTCTTGTGACCATGGTATAGAGTCTATACACGATCGTATTGCTCTTGGCAAATCTGAAACAGGTACGATCATTCTAAAAGCTTACAATGAAGGAAATCACATTGTCGTGCAAATTGATGATGATGGAAAGGGACTTGACCCTGTAATGCTCAAAAACAAGTCTCTTGAAAAAGGGGTTATTACAGAAAAAGAAGCTGATGCAATGACTGATAAAGAAGCCTTTGCTCTCATCTTTAGACCAGGATTTTCAACAGCCGCGCAAGTCACAAGTGTTTCTGGACGTGGTGTCGGAATGGATGTTGTTAAAACAAATATCGAAAAACTCAATGGGATTATTGATATCGACAGTGAAGTCGGACGTGGGACATCTATTAAATTGAAGATTCCTTTGACCCTTGCTATTATTCAAGCACTTCTAGTTGGTGTGCAAGAAGAGTATTATGCTATTCCACTGGCGTCTGTTTTAGAAACTGTTCGTATCTCTAAAGATGAGATCTACACAGTCGATAACCGCTCTGTTATGAGACTCAGAAATGATGTCCTTTCTCTTGTGCATATAGGTGATATTTTTGAGGTTGAGCGTATCATCGATGTGGCTGAACATGCGTATGTGGTTGTGCTTGGTCTTGCAGAGAGTAAACTTGGACTTATTGTCGATTCACTTGTAGGGCAAGAGGAGATCGTTATCAAATCTCTCGGAGAATACCTCAAAGGGATGGAAGGAATCGCTGGAGCTACCATTCGTGGTGATGGCGGTGTTACACTTATCGTTGATGTTGCAGCGCTTATGCAAATGGCAAAAGGTGTAAAAGCAAAACCGATGATCGAGTCAAAATCAGCGGCAGCATCTAAAGAGAAAACAAAGCCGAGTGATTATAATGTCATGATTGTTGATGATTCAAAAACAGATAGAACGATTATGAGAAAAGCGCTTGAACCGATGGGGATAACATTGACGGAAGCCGTAGATGGTCAGGAAGCTTTAAATATCCTCAAGCAGGGTGATACTCATTTTGATGCGATGCTTATAGATATTGAAATGCCGAGAATGGATGGTTATACTTTAGCTGGAGAGATCAAAAAATACAATAAATATAAAAACCTTCCTCTTATCGCGGTTACTTCACGTACAAGCAAATCTGATCGTATGCGAGGAGTTGAGTCTGGAATGGTGGAATATATCACGAAACCTTACTCGTCTGATTATTTGGCAAGTGTAGTACAAAGAAATATCAAGTTTAAAGCGGAGTTGGCATAATGAGTGATAAACTAAAAAATATTATCAGTAAGCAGAGTGAACAACAAAATCGTGGTGTTGTAAGTCAGTTGGAAGATGCTGTTCAATTAGTTGGATTTATCATAGGCGATGAAGAGTACAGCGTGCCTATATTAAATATTCAAGAGATCATCAAGCCTATTTCATGGACAAGAGTTCCTCAAACTCCTTTATATGTACTTGGTGTTTTTAACCTTCGTGGTTCTGTTATTCCTCTTATTGATTTAAGATTGAAGTTTGGTCTTGCTACAAAAAAGCATACAGATGAAACTCGCTTTATTGTCATGAAAGATGGAAATGAGGTTGCTGGATTTGTGATCGACCGATTGACGGAAGCACTGCGTATTAGAAAGTCAGATATCGGACCGCCACCAGACACGATGCAAGATGGTGAGACTATGATTGACGGTGTTGGAAAACAGTCGGATAGAATCATCACGATACTCAAAGTCAATAAACTTCTCGAAAGAGATTTCTAAAAACTTTTGTATGCTATCTAAAAAAAAATTATTATTTACATCCTCTTTTACTAACAATCGGCTAGACTTTAGTCTCGCCGGTGAAATAAACCTCTATACTCTTGTAATCTTTCAAAAAGAGCTCCAATCAAAGCTTCAAAATCTATCAGAACTCTCTTTAAATCTTGATGATATTACTTCTATAGATACGGCAGGTGCAATCTATATCAATAGTGTGGAAGAATCTTTTCGTAAAAATAAACTTACTTTTTCTCTTACATGTAAGAATGAACTAGTTGTAAGAACACTTCAAACAGTGCATGTGATGCATTTGGATTTAGATAAGCTTGTCTATAAAAAACCTTCATTTATTGATAAGATAGGTGAAGATTTTGTTTTAAGAATGAAAAAATTTATAGAATTTCTCTCTTTCTTTGGCCAGATCTCTTATGGATTTTTGTATCTTTTTAAACATTTCAAATCACTTCGTTATAAAGAGATTTTGTTTGAGATCAATGAAAATGCTATCAAAGCGTTTGCTATTGTTGCACTGACGAGTTTTCTTGTCGGTGTGGTCATGGCATATCAATCCTCTGTACAGTTAAAAATCTATGGTGCAAATATTTTTATAGTTGATATGCTTGGAATCTCAATATTTCGTGAGCTTGCTCCCTTACTCACGGCGATTGTTATTGCAGGACGAAGCGGTTCCTCTTTTACGGCACAGATAGGCGCGATGAAGATAACTGAGGAACTAGATGCTATGCGCACTATGGGTTTTGATCCGATACGTTTTTTGGTGATTCCTCGTATTATTGCCCTTATGTTGATGATGCCATTATTGATCTTTGTTTCAGATATTACTGGACTTCTTGGCGGTATGCTTGTTGCAAAACTTGATCTAGGCATCTCAACCTCACTTTTTTTAGATCGTTTAAATGAAGTTGTAGCTGCAAAACATTTTTTTGTAGGGATTGCAAAGGGACCATTTTTTGCCTTTTTAATCGCTTCGATAGGAATATTTAGAGGCTTGATGGTAAAAGATGATACGCAGAGTATCGGTATAAATACAACAAAAAGTGTTGTTGAATCTATCTTTGCAGTCATTGTCTGTGATGCAGTTTTTTCTATCATCTTTACGAATTTGGGTATCTAGATGAAAAAAGTTATCGAAGTAAAAGATCTTTATACACAGTTTGGTTCAAACATCGTCCATGCAGGACTTAACTTTCACATTAATGAGGGCGAGATATATGGCATCCTTGGACCGAGTGGATGCGGTAAGAGTACGGTTTTGCGAGAGATGGTAATGTTACAAGAGCTTAGTGGCGGTTCCATAGAAGTTTTTGGTCACGATGTGGCGAATATCTCTTACGATGATGCGCAAGAACTTCGAAAAAACTGGGGTGTTTTATTTCAAGGCGGTGCACTTTTCTCCTCTTTGACACTCTATGAAAATATAGCGCTTCCTCTGCAAGAATACACCTCTTTAGACAAAAATCTTATTTCTGAAATCGTCGCATATAAGATAGATATAGTGGGACTCAAGCCTGAAGCCGCATATTTGTATCCATCGCAAATAAGTGGAGGAATGAAGAAAAAAGCAGCTTTGGCGCGGGCTTTAGCGCTTGATCCAAAACTACTTTTTTTGGATGAGCCTACATCTGGACTTGATCCGATCTCCGCTCGTGAATTTGATAAGCTGATCCTAAAATTGCGGGATTTGTTGGATCTGACTGTTGTCATGGTTTCACATGATTTAAAATCGATTTATGACACACTTGACCGCGCCGCTGTCATCGATAATAAACTAATCGCAGCGCAGGGAAAATTAGATGATATTATTTCGATGGACAATACATTTATACAAACATTTTTTAAGGCAGATATATGAATAATAAAGTCAATTTTACCTTTGTAGGCTCCGTTGTTTTAGCCATACTTATTGCTATGATATTTTCTATTTATTGGCTTATGAAACCCTCAGATTCAAGTAAACAAGAAGAGTATCTCATCTATTTCAATGAGTCAGTCTCAGGGTTGAATGTAAACTCTCCAGTCAAGTATCGTGGCGTGAATGTAGGAAAAGTTGAAGAGATAAAGATAAGCAGTAAAAATACTCAAGAAATAGAGGTCTTAGTTTCCATTTTAGCTACGACTCCGGTAAAAGAATCGACGATGGCAGCACTTAACGCTCAAGGGATTACTGGACTTGTCTTCATCGATCTCTCTTTAGGTGATGTTAATTCTAAAGATCTTGTTAAGAATGAAGATGAAAAATATCCGGTTATCCACTCAAAACCCTCACTCTTTCAAAGATTTGAGAACTCGATTGGAAGTGTTACAGAGAAGCTTTCAGGGACACTAGATGGTACAAATACCCTTTTAAAAGAAGAAAATCAAAAAAAGATTACGATGACTCTTGCTCAGTCTCAAGAGTTTATGTCTAGACTTAACACTCTTCTTGATGATAAAAGCATAGAACATTTCCATAACACGATGGAACATCTTGACAGTATAACAACCAAGTTGGATACACAGACACTTCCTAAAATAGATCAACTAGCAGACAAAAGCGGTCATTTTGCGGATACTGTTTCTGCATCGATGATTTCAGTGGCAAGTAGTTATAAGGTTATTCAAGGTTCTATGGCAGAGTTTAAACGTGCTATCAATGATGGAGAGTTTAATTTAAAAGACATCACAAAAGGCACAGTTACAAATCTTAATAGTTCACTAGGTGCACTGCAGGATGTGATGATTGAGATGGACAGTATCTTGAAAAAGTATGAAGACAGTCCAAACGATATGCTGTTTAAAAAACAGGAGATCAAAAAAGGTCCGGGAGAAAAATGATGAATAGAATATTTTTTTATAGTTTAGTGTTGATGGCATTGTCCGGATGTTCTTTACAGACAAAAGTTCCTGCAAGTACACAGTATAGACTACAAGTCGCATCAGTGATACAAGATTACAATGCCTCATCATGTAAGGATGATGTTTTACAACTTAAAAATATTGTGAGTTATGATCCAATTGTCGGTAGGTCAATCTATTATCAAGTGGGAGATCTAAATATTGCGAATTATGCTCTCTCAAACTGGGAAGCTGCTCCTTTTAAGACAATGGAACTTTCATTGGTCAGTAGTATCAGAGACAGTAAAATATTTAAAGATGTGCTTTTGAGTAAATCAGGGGTAAAGCCTGATTTTATCCTTGAGTACAGTGTCGGCGAGTTTATTCAACATTTTAGCGAGGATATGAAAAGCTCTTATGTGACAGTCAAAATCCATTTTGCACTTCTTGAAAATGACAATTCAAAACTTCTCTACTCTACGACTATAGAAAAAAAAGTTCCATCTTCTTCTCTTGATGCCCTTGGTGGAATAAAAGCTCTTCAATCAGCATTAAGTGATGTGATGGTGCAAACGAATGTATGGCTCAATAATCGATGTCAAAAAGAGCTTCAATAATGAATGAACAGATTTACAAAAGTAGACGAGAAGATTTTTTAGTTCAAATGAAAAAAAGCAGTGTCGCTCTACTTTTTAGTGCAGGTCAAAAAACACGCTCAAACGATACAGAATATCCTTACAGACAAGACAGCGATTTTTATTATCTTACCGGTTTTAAAGAGGATAATGCTGTTTTGGTTTTGGTAAAGGGAGAAAAGTCTGTAAAAGAGATTCTCTTTGTTCAAAAAAAAGAGAAAGCGCTTGAGCTTTGGACAGGGAAGCGTCTTGGATGTGAGGGCGCAAAAGAACGCTTTGATGTCGATAAGATCTATACTTCTGAGAGCTTTGAAGAGAAATTAAAAAAGATCTTGCTAAATAAAAAAAGAGTTTATTTTGATCTCTTTAGCGAAGAGAAAAAACTTTTACATGCGAAGTGCTCAGAGGGTGTAAGAGAAATCATTAAAGAACTTTCACATTCACGAACTGCTAAATACACGCCAAAAGAGCTCTTACATGTAAGGGAAATCTCTCAAGCAATGAGAGCTATAAAAACACCGGTAGAGATAGAACTTATCAAAAAAGCTTTGTGTATTACAAAAGATGCACATCATAAAGTAATGAGTATGAAAAAAACTGGAATGTTTGAATATGAACTTCAGGCAGTTTATGAGTATGAATTTAAAAAAAATGGCGCTTACAGTGACGCATACACGACCATAATTGCAGGTGGCGATAATGGAAATACTCTTCATTACATCAACAATTCTGCAATTCTGAAAGAGGGTGAACTTATCCTCATAGACGCGGGATGTGAGTATGAGATGTATGCGAGTGATATCACAAGAACCATTCCAGTAGACGGAAAGTTTAGTGAAGCACAAAAAGAGATCTATGAGCTTGTTTTAAAAACGGAACTAAAAGTCATAGAGGCTATAAAAGAGGGCGTTTTACGAAGCGATCTACAGATGATGGCACGAAACTCTTTGTGTGAGGGAATGGTTGCGTTTGGGATTCTTAAAGGCGATGTAAAAGAACTGATAAAAGAGAATAAAGATAAACGCTATTTTCCTCATGGCATCGGGCATTGGATGGGCATCGACGTGCATGATCCCTGTCCATATAAAGATAAAAAAGGAAAAGAACTACCGCTTCAAGCAGGAGTAGTATTAACGATAGAGCCAGGACTTTATCTACCTCTTGAAGATGATGAGTTACCAGAGAAATATAGAGGTATCGCGGTGAGAATAGAAGATGATATTCTTGTCACAAAAGAGGGTTATGAAAACCTCTCTTGTGAGATTGCTAAGAGTGTTGCCGAGATAGAGGAACTCTATTCTCGAACATAAGTCCAGCCGGAGAGGGATTTTTCTACGACCTCTTCAAACTGATCTGAAGCGCACAAAAAATCGATTACATGTAAAGGTATATTCGGGATCGATTTTTGGTCTTGGGACTTGACTAAAAGCATCGGCATCGCAGAACCTAAAGAGGTACTTGCAAACCCAACTGGCATGAGCTGGCTCATAACTTCCGCTGAGGCTGTTATCTTATAGTCTTGGCAGAATTTATCAAAGATCAACTCCTTGATGTCTTGCGAAAAATGTTCTTGAGTATTTAAAAATATTGTCAAATGTACAGGTGTATTTTTAAAATGATCAGGGGAAGGTACAGCCATGATAACGTACTCGACGCCTACAAGTATTGCCTCTATCTCTGGGATCTCCAGATATTGATTTGTTTTAATAGCTTGATGTTCCTGCATAAGAATCTCCTTTTATAAAAGTGATTTTACAACATTTTTAACGCCTTGGTGCACGTTATAGTTTGCGATCGGGAAATCAAGAGATTCATCAAGCATATTGACATTGTATTTTGAGAGATACGTTGCTAAGACAGAGACATCTATTGCCTTGTAGCTTGAACATAGATCTTCATTTAAAGATGTACGCAATAATGTTGAAATTTCATTTGATTTTTGAATAGTAAAAGCTAACATCTTTAAACTCACAAAATCCATCCACTCTAAAAATAATTCAGGCGTTAGATTTTCTTGAAATCTACCTTGTGGATCAAAGAGTAGATTTTGCTCTCTTAGGGGGACTAAAATAGAAAGTACCGCTTTAGCAAACGGGATTGCTTTATCCAGCCAAAAAGGTGATTCATTTCTACTTTTAAGGGTTATATCGAGTGCGGTTGCGATATCATCAGCTGATTTTGTACTAAATAATTCT
This sequence comes from Sulfurimonadaceae bacterium, assembly GCA_036171835.1. Classification (GTDB taxonomy): domain Bacteria; phylum Campylobacterota; class Campylobacteria; order Campylobacterales; family Sulfurimonadaceae; genus Hydrocurvibacter. The sequence continues at coordinate 12,022 of JAVHRU010000052.1, forward strand.
AATGTTGCTTGATTCATAAGTTGAGTGCCTTGTTTTTTTGCAGAAATATATCATATTGTTTAAAATTTAATCATAAAAAAATTTTGTATAGGGAATAATAAAGTTATAATAAACCCATTTTAAACTTTTGGAGAAGAGGGATGAAAAAAATAGAAGCGATTATCAAGCCGTTTAAGCTTGAAGATGTAAAAGATGCACTGGCAGATATCGGAATTACGGGTATGACTGTCAGCGAAGTAAAAGGCTATGGCCGTCAAAAAGGTCATAGTGAATTGTACCGTGGTGCTGAGTATGTTGTGGATTTTATTCCAAAAATAAAAATGGAGCTAATCGTTGCAACTGAGCAAGTCGATACAGTGATCAATACGATTGTAGAAGCGGCGCGCACTGGCAAGATCGGTGATGGCAAGATCTTTGTAAGTGATATAGACAAGATTATCCGTATTCGTACTGGCGAAACAGATAACGAGGCTATATAGGTGGTAGCGGAGTTAGATTTTAAATATATTATAGATACGTTTTTTATGCTCTTTTCAATGGTCCTTATAATCTTTATGGTACCGGGATTTGCGATGCTTGAAGCTGGACTTGTACGTACTAAAAATGTTACAGCAGTTTTGACCACAAATGTGATGATCTATGCGGTTGCATCTACAGCTTTTTTACTTGTTGGATATGAACTTGCATTTGGAACTTGGGCAAAAGCCGAATACAGTATGTGGGCGGCCTTTTTGTTTCAGATGGCCTTTGTCGGTAAAACTATCAACATCATGAGTGGTGGTGTGAGTGAGCGAGTGAGAATGATTCCTCTTGCGATCTTTGCTGTTGTTATGGGTGCTGTGATTTATCCGCTTGTTGTAAATATCAGTTGGGGAGCAAACTTCTTAAAAGGCACTCCCTTAGAACTTCATATGTTCGACCTTGCAGGCTCAACGGTTATCCATTCAACTGGAGGCTGGGCACTTCTTGCAGCAATTCTTATCATAGGCTCTCGTAAAGACAGATACAAAAACGATATGATGAAGGTTATTCCTGCATCAAATATCCCTCTTGTTGTACTTGGCGGACTTCTACTTTGGATAGGCTGGTTTGGATTTAACGGCGGTTCTGTGGGCTCTATCTCCACAAAAGAGATGGCTGACAGTGTAGCGCTTACAATTTTAAATACGAATACGGCAGGTTTGGCGGGTGCGATCGTCGGCGGTGTCATTATGTATTTGAGATACAAACTTTTTGATATCACTATGATTTTAAACGGTGCACTTGGCGGACTTGTAGCTATTACTGCAGGAGCGAATTTGTATGATATCCATACACCTTTGCTTATTGGTGCCGTCGGTGGAGCTTTAGTTGTCTTTGCCATCCCTTTATTTGATAAGCTTAAACTCGATGATCCCGTCGGTGCGCTTTCAGTTCACTTAGTAAACGGTATCTGGGGAACACTCGCTGTTGGTATCTTTGTAGATAAGATCTCATTTTTAGATCAGCTCAAAGGTGTTGCTGTCATAGGTACTTTTGCTTTTGTTGTATCTTATGTAGTTATTTACAGTATCAATAAATTAGTTCCATTTCGTGCTGAAAATGATATGCAGGTTCAAGGTATGGACGTTGTGGAGTGTGGCGTGGAAGCATATCCGGAATTTAGACGCGCAATATAATAAGTGTTGTTTCGTTATCCTCGACAAATTAACAAAACTGTAACAGTTGTTGCGGTATCATTTTAGGATGATACGTCGCCGCAGCTCCTTTTTTATCTCTCTTGGCGTTCATCTTGTTATACTTATCTCTGCTCTGTTGCTATATAACTCTGTATTACCGAAAAAAAAAGAACATAGAACTCCTATCAATCTTTGTCAATTTGTTGCTGAGAGTAGCTGTACATGTAACTCAAAAGAGGAACCAGAGGTTCAAAAAGTAACTCAAACTCCTCCAAAACAAGAGAAACAACAAATTAAACAAGTTCCTCCTGTAGAACAAGTTGTTGAGTCTGTAAAAAAAGAAGTAGTTTCTCAAAAGATCATTCAAGACTCAGCGCAAAAAGAGCCAGTAGCAAAGCAGATTTCGATGCCATCAGCGCAAAACACTGTAGTGATTTCGCTAACGCAAGAGAAGACAATGGTATCTAAACCTTTAATACAAGAGAATAAAAACAGTCAAATAGTCGAACACAAAATACAAATTCCAAAATCCTCCGTACAAAAACAGTATGTTCAGACAAATCTCTCCGCCATAAGAGCGATGCTACAAGAGAATTTCTATTATCCACTGAGTGCTAGAAAGCGAGGGATTCAAGGAGAAGTTGTGGTAAAATTTACGCTTTTAAAAAATAGTAGTATAAAAGATATTATAATTATAAAAAGTTCGCAAGGGTTACTCGATAGTGCAGCTCAAAAAACTATAGAAGCCCTTGATGGCAAGCTTCCAGCACCTTCAGAAGATCTGATTTTAGAACTGCCTATAAATTATAGATTACACTAAGGACAGATATGAAAAAAATAGTTTTACTTATAGTTTTGGCTCTTTCATTATGGGCAAATCAAGCAACTGTTGCAGCAAATGAATTGGGATATATCAACTCGTATGCAGAGGGTTTGGCTAAGGCAGAAAAAGAGCATAAGCTTATGATGTTGGTTTTGGTGCGAGACGGATGTCACTGGTGTAAAAGGTTTGAAAAAGAGACACTTACAGATCCTGCGGTCAAGGTGAAGCTTGAGAGTTTCGTAAAAGTGTTAATAGATAGAAACGATCCAATGCCGGAGTCTTTTCGAGCACACTTTTTTCCAACAACTCATTTTATAGATCCAACAACGCAAAGCAATATTTGGGATCTTGTAGGATTTAAAGAAGCTGTAGATTTTCAAGAAGATATCAATGCCGCAAAGCTAGAATATAAAGACGAAAAATAATTTTAATAGAGGGGTATTTTCAATCTAAACGTCGCGCCACCATTTTGATTGCGTACGTCAATTTTGCCAGCAAGGTGATTTTCTATAATCATCTTACTCATATATAGTCCGATGCCGGTGCCATTTTTTCCTTTCGTACTAAAATAGGGCTCAAATATTCTCTCTTTGATCTCATCTAGGACACCGCCTGCATTGTCTCTTATACTAAGAAATATATATTCATCTTCCTCACAGAAATTACTATCAATAGTGATCGTAGGATTTGATGGGTTGTTCAGTATAGTTGCATCTATTGCATTATTTATGATATTTATAAGTACCTGAACGAGCTCATTGGAGTGTGTATTTATAGAAATATCATTCTCACATTTAAAATCAATATCAATGTTTTTTGCTAAAGCTCTAGGGTTGGTAAAGCTGACAGCTCTTTTTATAACTTTGCATGTACTAATATTTTCTTTTTCTTTATTTGGCTGAAAATATGTCTGAAAATCGTCAATAGTCTCAGAGAGATAGATGATGGTATTTGAAATACTCTCTAATTTTGTCAATACCTCTTGTGGTTCTATCTGTCGTAACATCGAATTTATCTGAAGATTTGAGATCTGGAGTGTTATATTTGAAAGTGGTTGTCTCCATTGGTGCGCGATCATACTTATCATCTCGCCCATCGCTGCATGGCGGGATTGTGAGAGTATGATTCTATCCTTTTTTAAAAGCTCATTCACTTTTTGTTCCACTTGAACTTCAAGGTTTTGATTGATTTCTAAGAGCTCTTTTGTTTTTTGCTTCACTTCATTTTGAAGTAGGTGTGAAAAATTTTCAAGCTCACTATTTTGTTTTTGTATAGTTGCTTCATATTCATCTATTTTATTTCTGTAAAGCTGAATAATGACAGTTATGATGATAAGATCAAGCGCCAAATATGAGATCTGATAAAGTGAGTAGTTTGTTGGGATAAATGGCTGAAGATTGAGTGCAAACATCGCTGCCAAAAATGCACTGATCCAATATACACCATGTTTGTCTGTAAAATATAAAAGAACAATTGGATAGGTAAATATCCAGATATGTTTAAGCTCATTGGGAGTATGAAAAAGTATAAGGAGATTGAAAAAAATCAAGTACTCCAGACATAATATCGTCGTAATAGTTTCAAAATACTCTCTTTTTATTCTAAGTAGAATGGTCAAAATTATATTAAAAAAAACGATTCCAATCTCAATGTATGAGAGTGTCACATCGTTTGAAACATAGTTATGAAAAGCTCCATAGACAAGAGCAAGAGAGGAGAGTATAAAAGAGATGTTAACCATACTGTAGCGATTTTGTATCTTTTGCTCTTTATCTTTAAAGACAAGTCCGCTTGTTAAAAAATTATTTTTATTCATAGTGCCTCTTTAGGGTATATAGATTTTATCCAATAGTTCGTTATATTCGCTTTGTACATCACTATCCACAGTGATGCCGCCTCCACTTTTATAAATAAGTTGTCCATTTTGGTTTTCTATGAAACGTATCATCACGGCACTTTGTAGATTCTTTCCATCAAATACGCCAAAAACTCCACTGAAATAGCCTCTTTGATACGCTTCTATCTGTTTTATGAGTTCTACAGTTTTTCTTTTTGGAGTGCCACTAATACTTCCGGCTGGGAGAATTTTTTTTAAAATCGAAGAGAGATTATTTTTCCAATCGCTCGAGAGTTTTGCGCTTATTTTTGAGCTTACATGTAAGAGTTTTTTTTCTCCCGCATTGATGACTTCTGTGTATCTAAACTTCTCTACATGTACATCAGTCGCGATAATGCCAAGATCATTGCGTAAAAGATCGACGATCATCACATGTTCAGCCATCTCTTTTTCATCATTTAAAATAATTGATTCGGCGTTTGGAGTGGAAGCGTCAATTGTTCCTTTCATCGGATAGGTTGAAATAGTGCTATCCTCGATGGAGATAAAACGTTCAGGAGAAAAACAGATAAACTCATCTTTATAGCGAAGTTTAAAGGGCGCGTTTGCAGCTTGAAATATTTCTTTAAAACTATGCTTACATGTAAGAGATGTTGCGGCGGTGAGATTGAAAAGATAGGTATTTCCGGCTTTGATGTTTTCTATAACTTGATCAAACTTTTCTTCGTAGTTAAGAAAAGAAAGCGGAAATTTTTGAAGAGTGAGATTATGTTTTTTGTAGGAAAAATTTTCATCAAAAGAAAACTCAATATCATTTTCTTTAAGCTCATCGAGTCTGTAAACATTGAATTTTGAAGCTTGAAAATCGGTAAAAAAAAGAAAAGGTTCTCCCACACTCGCGAGAGAATCAAGTTTATTTAGCATTCGTTATCAGTTTTTTAAGTACCGCCATACGGATATTGACACCGTTTGCAACTTGCTCTAAAACTTTACATCTTTTATCTGCCAAAAGTGCATCATCGATGTCGATGTTTCTATGCACAGGTCCAGGATGAAGAACGATGATATTTTTCTCACCCAAAAGCTCTTTTGTCACACAAAAATCACTCGCATAATCTTTAAGAGATGCATAGTTTTGCGAAGAGTGGCGCTCAGTTTGGGTACGTAAACTCATAATGGCATCCACATTTTCAACAGCCTCTTTGAGGTTATGAGTCGTATGTAAAGAAGTTTTTGGCAAAAACTGCGGCGGAGCGACTAAGATCACTTCCATGCCAAATCTTTGTAAAAGCTCTATATTTGAGTTTGCAACGCGTGAGTTTTTGATATCTCCGACAATCGCGATACGTTTACCTTTTACATCGCAAAAATGCTCTTTTAAAGTATAAAGGTCTAAAAGTGCTTGAGTAGGGTGAGCATGTGCGCCATCACCTGCATTGATGATAGCTGCTTTTGTATGGTTTGAGAGTATCTTTGGAACACCGGCATTTTCATGACGCACGATGATAGCATGAGGCCCCATCGCATCGAGGTTCATTGCCGTATCTACAAGTGTTTCGCCTTTTTTAGTCGAGCTTTTTGAGACATCAAGATGTACCATCTCAGCACCAAGACGTTTTGCCGCGATCTCAAATGAACTGCGCGTTCTTGTAGAGTTTTCAAAAAAGAGTGTGATGATGATCTTGTCTTGTAAAATTTTTTCAAAATGACCATCACTAAAGTATTTCGCATCTTCTAAAATGGAGTTTACTTCCTGTGTGGAAAAGTCATCGGTACGGATTAAATGCTGCATATTATTACTTCTTTAATTTTTTATAGATTATACAAGAGTTCACATATCAAATCAATATCATCATCGACTTTTAACACTTGTTGTCCAGTTTGTTCAAAATATGGAAGCGATACAGTAGCAAAACCAATATCCGTATCTCTGCAATTAAACGCTACTAAATGGCTTACATGTAAAGCTTCGAGTGCTTTTTTACTCAAGATGGTATCGTTGATACAACCAAGCGCGCAGTGCGTGACTAAAAGTGTTTTTGCATCAAGTATTTTTATGAGATCTATCATCATCGTGTTTTCATCAATGGGCACATAAAGTCCGCCAGCCCCTTCGATAAGCACGATATCACAAGATGCTTCCATTGCTTCAATGGTATGTAATACTTTTTTTAAGTCAAAAGAAGTGTTATTTGAAGCGACAAATGGTGCGGCAGGAAGTTCATATGTGATAGGAACAATATCTTCCACTTCTAGTGACCAAAGTTTTGGATTGAGTGACTTGGCACATACTAAAAGTTCTTCACCATCAGGCGCATAATCATTGATCACACCCGTTTCTATGGGTTTAATAACACCAACAGCTAAACCCATTTTGGAAAAACCATGTAAAAGTTTTTTTGTCGTGTAAGTTTTGCCTATGTCAGTATTTGTTGCAGTTATAAATATTCTTTTTTTCATATATCAACTTTTTGTTATAATATCGCAATTTTATACTAGGTTTACTTATGAATCGTTTTGAGAATTTTTGTACACAGTTCGTCCAGTTAGTCGGGAAAAAAGAGGGCGCTATTAGCCCAAGTATCACAGGTTCGGCTTCGTTTGCTTATGGCGACAGTGAGACGGCTGAAGGTATTTTTGATGGTAGTGTGAAAAAACCTCTCTATTCTCGAATGGGTAATCCAACATCTGCACAGCTTGAGAGCATCCTTGCAGATATGGATGGCGGAGTTGGCGCAGTTGTGACAAGCTCAGGAATGTCTGCAACCACTTTGGCATGTATGTCACTTTTGAAATCTGGCGATGAGATCATCAGCATCGGCGGTTTGTTTGGTGGAACTTACTCATTTTTTAGCGAAACGTTGACGCGCTTTGGTATCACAACTTCATTTTTTGATGTTGATGAACTCGAAGCAATACAAAATGCGATTACAGATAAAACAAAGATTATTTTCCTAGAGAGTGTCGGCAATCCAAATATGCGTCTTCCGGACATTAAAGCTATATCAAAAATCGCAAATGATGCGGGCGTTGTTTTGATGGTAGATAATACTATCACGCCTCTAAGTATCGCTCCTCTTGCTCTTGGTGCGGATATCGTAGTCTACTCTACGACGAAGATCATTAGTGGGAATGCAGCGGCACTTGGTGGAGCAGTGGTGTTTCGCGGGATAAATGAAAATGAAGATAAGTTTAAAACAGCGCGTTATCCTGAACTCCATAAATTCATAGAAAAGATGGGAAAAATGGCACTTATCGCCAATGCAAAAAAACGTGCGATGCGTGATTTTGGTATGAGTGCAAGTGCGTATAATAGCTATCTCACGATGCTTGGAATCGAGACTTTACCACTTAGAATGGACAGAATCGTTGATAGTGTTGAAAAAATTGTTCAAGGATTAAATGAAAAAGGCTTACATGTAAACCATCCATGCCTTGCATCTCATCCTCATCATGCAAGATATTTGAGTGATTTTGTAAATGGATGCGGCACACTTTTTACCATTGATATGGGTTCAAAAGAGAAAGCGTTTACATTTTTAAATAGAACAAAACTTGCAACGATAACTGCAAATATAGGTGACAGCAGAACTCTGGCACTTCATATGGCATCGACTATCTATAGAGATTTTGATGCGACAACAAGAGAGTTTCTTGGCATTACCGATGGACTTATTCGTGTGTCTATTGGGCTTGAAAATCCTAAGGATATTATTGATGATTTTTTAAACGCGGCAAAATAGGTAAAGAGTTTAAGCCAAGAAATACAAAAAAATAGGTAAAGTTGATTCTTCGATATTTAAACATTATTTTTAGGAACTATTTTGAGTATAAAAACAGAGTACCAAACAGGCACGGAGCTTTCCGTTGCTTTGCCAAAGAAATATAAAGTCTTTCTTTTAAACGATGACTACACTTCTATGGATTTCGTAATTGATATACTTATGAACGTCTTTCATAAAAATTACCAACAAGCGGAGATGATCATGCTTGATATCCATAAAAAAGATAAAGGACTTTGCGGCGTCTACAGTTATGAGATAGCTGAGACAAAGATTATGCAAGTACACAAACTCGCCCGAGAACAGGGCTTCCCACTTAAAGCAACTATGGAGGAAGAGTAATGATTAGCGCAGAACTCAATTCAATTTTTCAACAATCTCTTTCTTATGCAAAAGATCAAAGGCATGAGTATCTCACGATCGAGCATGTTTTCTTTTCAATTTTAGGTTCACAAGATGGTATTTCTATCATAAAAGAGTGTGGCGGCGATCCGCACATTATGCGTGAAGAACTTGCTGAGTATATTCTTACAAGTATGGACAAACTCCCCGAGGAGATCGTAAGTGATCCTTATGAAACAGTTGCTCTCTCACGACTCATAGACAAGATGATACGTCATATTCAAAGTGCGCAAAAACAAGCGGCTGATGTAGGTGACTTACTTGCGGCAATCTATGAAGAGCCAAACTCATATGCATGCTCATTGCTAGAATCTTATGAGATTGAAAGAGTGGATATCTTAGCGGCGATCTCGCACCGTGAAGTCACAAGCTCAGGTGAAGGTCAAGAAGAGAGTGCTCTTGAAAAGTACACTATTAATCTTCTGCAAAAAGCAAGAGACGGCAAGATCGATCCTATCATCGGCAGAGATAATGAGATAGAACGCGTCATTCAGACACTTTGTAGAAGAAAGAAAAATAACCCTTTACTTGTGGGTGAACCAGGAGTTGGTAAAACCGCTATTGCTGAGGGTCTCGCACTTCGCATCAGTGAAGATGATGTTCCAGAAATCATTAAAGATGCGCCTGTTTTTGGGCTTGATCTTGGTGCTTTGCTCGCTGGTACAAAATACAGAGGCGACTTTGAAAAACGTCTCAAAGCTGTCATGGACGAACTTAAAGCTACAAAAAATGCGATACTTTTTATCGATGAGATTCACACCATCGTAGGTGCTGGAGCAGTAAATGGCGGAGGTATGGATGCATCTAATCAGCTAAAACCTGCTCTTGCAAGTGGTGAGCTCAAATGTATGGGTGCGACGACATATGGCGAGTTTAGAAATGGTTTTGAAAAAGATAAAGCACTCGCACGCCGTTTTGCGAAGATCGATGTGGAAGAACCAAGTTTAGAAGACAGTTATCTGATCCTCAAAGGTCTTGCTCCAAAATATGAAAAGCATCATGGAGTAAAATATACAGATAAAGCTTTACGTGTAGCTGTGGATTTGTCTAAAAAATATATCACTGACCGTTTTTTACCAGATGTGGCGATCGACCTTATGGATGAGGCAGGAGCTTCTTTTCACTTACATAAGAGAAAACGTTTAAACGTAACACCTCACGACATAGAGTCTATTATCTCTAAAATCACAGGGATGCCGACTTCTAAAATAGGCGAGGGCGATATAGAAAAACTAGCAACTTTGGAAACTGATCTTAAAGAGTTGGTTATCGGACAAGATGAAGCTGTGAAAAAGGTTAGTGAAGCAGTCAAACGCTCACGTGCCGGACTGACAGGTGAAAATAAACCTATAGCTTCATTTTTGTTTTCAGGACCTACCGGTGTTGGAAAAACAGAACTTTCACTCGCGCTTAGTGATGTACTTGGCGTGCATTTTGAACGTTTTGATATGAGTGAATATATGGAAAAACACGCACTTTCTCGTCTTGTCGGTGCACCTCCAGGGTATGTGGGATTTGAGCAGGGCGGACTTTTAACTGAGGCGGCAAAGAAGCATCCATATATGGTTTTACTTCTTGATGAGATAGAAAAAGCACATCCTGATCTTGTAAATATTTTACTGCAAGTGATGGACAGTGCCACACTTACGGATAACAATGGCTTTAAGGCGAACTTCAAAAATGTTATCCTTATAATGACTTCAAATGTCGGTGCGACTGAGCGCAAAGTAATGGGCTTTAATGCAGATAGTTCACTCTCTCGCGGTGAGGCTTTAAAATCTTTTTTTACGCCGGAATTTAGAAACCGTCTAGATGCGATCGTAGAATTTAAACCTTTGAAAATGGATATAGTTGAACGTATTGTCAGAAAGTTTATAAACAATATAAACAAAGAGCTTGGCAAGAAAAAAATAGCCTTACATGTAAACGACAAAGCAATAGGTTATATTGCCCAGATGGGTTATGATAAAGAGATGGGAGCACGTCCATTGGCACGTTTTATTCAAGAAAATGTTAAAAATCCACTCACTGATGAGATGCTCTTTGGAAAACTCAAAAATGGCGGCGATGTAAATATTGACTTTGATAAAAAGCTAACTTTTGAATATAAAGAGAAGTAGTCTTGAATATTGCGAAGCTTTCGTATCAGCTTACTTTTCCAGATCCGAGAGATGCCAGTGAAGATGGGATCGTCGCTTACGGCGGCGATCTCTCTCCCTCTCGTCTCATACGCGCTTACCAAAATGGTATCTTTCCTTGGTACGCCAAAGGCGATCCTATCCTTTGGTGGTCTCCAGATCCTCGTTTTATTTTAGAACTCTCTGATTTCAAACTTCGCCCATCACTTAAAAAAAGAATGAAACATTTTACTTATAAGTTTGATGAGGCTTTTTTAGAGGTGATAACAGAGTGCTCCAAAGCCCCACGAGAGGGACAAAATGGTACATGGATTCAACCTGAGATCATTGAAGCGTATAATGTGCTTTATGGTATGGGAAAAGCGCATAGTGTGGAAGCGTATCAAAATGGTATACTTGTCGGCGGAGCGTATGGCGTTGTTGTCGGAGGTGTATTTTGCGGAGAGAGTATGTTTGCAAGGGTAAATGATGCTTCCAAAGCTGCTTTTGCTGTTTTGGTGGAGCATTTAAAAGAGTGGGGATACAGTTTTATAGACTGTCAAGTTCCTACTCCTCATCTTGCAAGCTTAGGTGCAAAAGAGGTCGCGCGAGATTATTTTTTGATGCGGCTTCAACGTGTTGTTTTTGAAGAAATAAATCATGAATGGAGAGTAAAATGAAATTTATAAAATTGTTTTTAGTGATGGTGGCGGCGATAACTATGTTTTCTGGATTTTGGTCTGGAAAGAGTAATTTGGAACTACGCGAGGATCGTTTAAATACGAGCAAAGAGACACTAGGCCTAGTTTATAAATATGCACCAGACTCTAAAAAAATGATAGCAGATGCGTATGGATATGCAACATTTTCCAATCTTGGAGTCAATCTTATCTTGCTCTCTGCTGAGGGCGGAAAAGGTGTAGCACATAACAATCAAAGTGGACAAAATACTTATATGAATATGGCCTCAGGCGGAGTTGGATTTGGACTTGGGGTCAAGGATTTTAGAATTGTATTTATCTTCGAAAATAAGAAAGTTTTTGATAATTTTGTAAACAATGGCTGGGAAGCAAATGCTCAGGCTGACGCGGCAGCAAAGGTTGGAGAAGATGGTGGAGCATTAAATGCTGCAATAACAGTGGAACCGGGTTTAAGAATCTATAAACTAACGCAAAATGGACTTGCTCTTCAAGCGACTATACAAGGAACAAAGTACTGGAAAGATGGGGATTTGAATTAAGAAAAAGTTACAAAGCTAATTTTGTATTCATAATGTGTAAAAAAATAGATAATTCTTAAGTCAAATAAACATGACTTAAGTTAAATCCATTTATACTAGCCTAGATTTTAAATTAAAGGGTGTGGCGATGAAAAAGATTTTATTAGGTGCGGTAGTAGCATTGGCTTTGGCAACAACAGGTTCAGCAACGGTAAATGATCAGACTGGTTGTGGTCTTGGTGCGATGATAATTAGAGATAACTCATCAGCTGTGATGCTTGCACTTCAAGCTACAACAAACGGTATCTTTGGGAATCAGACTTTTGGTATCACTTCGGGTACACTTGGTTGTAAAAAAACACAACTTGTAATGAATGATAGAGCATCTGAGTTTGTTGCATCAAATATGGATCAGCTCGCACACGAAATTTCAAAAGGACACGGTGAGTCTGTAGATACTTTGGCAGAACTTCTAAATGTTCAAGATAAGCCGGCTTTCGCTTTGGCACTTCAAGCAAACTACAACAAAATCTACGCATCTCAAAATGCAAAGATGTCAGACGTCCTTGACAACATCTCGACTACTGCACTCTAATGCAGTTTAACTAGGCGAAGCTTTTCGCTTAGTTCCTTTTTATAATCTTCATTCAGGACTTTTCATCAAATATTTTCACATTATTTTTTTCCTATTTTTGAGTTTCTCTTTTGCCTATGCAGATGTTCAAGAATATCAAAAAAAATCTGATGCACTTCATCTCTCAGATGAGAGGTATTGGCATCTTTTACTCCATTTCACAGGTAAAGAGAGCGAGATAGATGATAAAAAGTTTTTCTTCGCAAAAGACGGAAAAATGAATCCACAAAGCGAGCTTCACGCGACGATAGATGCTTTTTATAATGAAAAAAATTTAGATGATAATTCGAGTGCATGTAGATTTCCCGCTCGCTTAGAATGGCTAAAAGAAAAACTCGAGCTTAAAGATCTTCCAAATATTACATGTAGAAAATATGATGAGAAAGTAAAGAAACTTGATCCAAAATCTGTGACGCTTGTTTTTCCAGCCGCACATATTAATTCTCCGGCATCGATGTTTGGACACACATTTTTACGTATCAATTCATCATATAATTCTAAACTGCTTTCTTATGCTATCAATTACTCTGCCGCAGCAGATCCAGATAAAGAAAATGGATTTGTATTTGCCATAAAGGGCTTGACTGGCGGATATTATGGCACGTATTCTCTTTTACCTTATTATGAAAAATTAAAAGAGTACCGAGATACGGAATCGCGTGATATCTGGGAATATGATCTTGATTTGACTCCCGATGAGACAAAAAGAATGTTACGTCATATTTGGGAGCTTAGTGATACTTCTTCGTTTTACTATTTTTTTACAGAGAATTGTTCTTACAATATGTTGTGGCTTTTAGAAGTTGCGCGTCCATCTTTACACTTAAGAGAAAACTTCAGATATCAGGTTATTCCTCTTGAAACCGTACATGTTGTAGAAGATCAAAATATCGTAAAGGCAAAAAATTACAGAGCATCGAAGAGAACTGAACTTTTAGCTTATGAAAAAGTATTGAGTGAAGATGCAAAAGAGAAAGTCTTAGGAGTTATTGATGAAAAAATAGCTGTGCATGATATTGTCGAAGATACAAACCTAAGTTTAGAACATAAGCAGGTTGTTTTAGAAGCCACAATCGATCTCTTAGAATATAAACTTATGCAAGGTAAGATAAAAAAAGAGGAGTATATAAAGCGCTTTCATGAGATTTCAAGCGCTCGTGCATCTTTAGGCAAAGGTAAGCCATTGGAGATAGTTATACCGCCAAATCCAGACATTGGAAATAGGGCTTTACGTACCTCTGTAGCGGAAGGATGGCGAGATGGAAAATCAATAAAATACATAGGATTGCGCCCTGTATATCACGATATACGTGATAGTAGCATAGGTTATATGCGCGGAACTCAGATAGAATTTTTAGATTTTGAAATGAGTTATAGCGATAATACAATTCAGTTGGAAAAAGCTACTTTACTTTCTTTAGAATCCTTATCTCAAAGAAGCACATTTTTTCCGGAATTTTCTTGGCGGATGAAAACAGGATTTGATAAAAACTTTATGGATAATGATGCACACTATATTTTTACAGTGGGTGCAGGATATAGTTGGGGAAATGAATATGGTTATCTCTATGCTTTGGCAGATCCTTTTATGTACTTTAATACAAATCTGCAAACAGGCATAGGTGGTTCCCTCGGTGTTATTTTAGATAAATCTAAAAATTTTACGACAAATCTAGAGCTTTCTCACAGATGGTATTATGCTCAAAGAAATCAGTGGCTGACAATTTTGAGTGAAAATTACAGAGTGAACAAGAAAATTTCATTGCAATTTTCTTATGAATACAAAGAAAGAGTAGTAGGCCCTGAAAATACCTATAAAGCTGCGTTAAATTACTTCTTTTAAAAATAGAGATTTGAATTTAAAAATGATATAATTATTTAAAATAGAATATAGGGTGTTGTATGTATATTGTAGAACTGAAATTTTCGTTGTGGGCTGATTTTATCGAACGTGATTATTTGGATAATGAGTTTAGGGAGTTGGTTGATTCTGGTATCATCAATGGTGCTACAAGTAACCCCGCGATTTTTAAAAATGCGATTCTTTCGTCTTCTGCGTATAAAGAACAACTTGCAACTTTAAGTGGACTTTCTCCAAAAGAGAAGTACGAAGCTGTGGCGATTTTTGATATTCAAAAGGCAGCTGATATATTAAAACCACTTTATGACAAAGGCGATGATGGGTATGTGAGTATAGAAGTTGATCCATTTTTATGGGACGATGCACAAGGAACAATAGAAGAAGGAAAACGCTTACATGCAACAATAAACAGACCAAATGTTATGATAAAAGTACCGGCAACAACAGCAGGGTATGAAGCGATGCAAGTGCTTGTAGCTTTAGGAATTCCAGTAAATGCTACACTTATCTTTTCAACAGAGCAAGCTGTTTCGTGTGCAAAAGCATTTCAAAGAGGGCTAGAAAAATCGAAGAGTCATGTAGATACTGTCATAAGTGTTTTTGTTAGTCGTATAGATCGAGCATTAGATGCGATTTTAGAATCAAAAAATATTACTCCTTCTCTTGCTGGAGTCTATAATGCTGCAGCGATCTACAACAGTGTTGAAGCTTTACATGTAAGCAGATGTCGTACACTTTTTGCAAGTACAGGGGTTAAAGGTGATAACCTTAGAGCTTCTTACTATGTGGATGAACTTTTAGCATATAATAGTGTTAACACAGCTCCGATAGATACAATAAAAGCGTATGTAGAGGGTGCAGATAAGACAGCAAAACTTCCTATCTCACAAGAAAAAGTAGATGCTTTTTTTGAAGAGATAAAAAGTGCTGGAATTGATTTTGATGAGGTTGTGCGTGTTCAGATAGAAGATGGACTTGAAGCATTTAAAGTTGCATTTAAAGAAATATTGGAGAATTTATGAATCAATCACCGACTAATAGTCAAGTAGATATTTTAGAGCTTACTTTTGAGACATTAAAAAAGGTAAGAGCCTACCTTAAACGTATGATAGATGCAGGTGGAAGTGACTTGCATGTAAAGGCAAACTCTGTTATTCGCGCACGTATCAATGGAGAGATTATTCCACTCTCAGGAGAGATATTTTCTCACGAAGACTCTTTGAATTTTGCCAAAGAGCTCTTACGTGGACGATTTGGTGAGTTTGTTGAAAACAAAGAACTTGACCTTATCTATCCTTTTGATGAAAGAAATCGTTTTCGTGTGAATATTTTCTTTCAAATGGATGGAGTTTCAGCGGTTTTTCGTGTCATTCCAATAAAAATTTTAACCATTGATGAACTCTTCTTGCCAAAAGTCGTACATCAATTTACAGCTGCTGAGCGTGGACTCATTTTGGTAACGGGTGTAACAGGAAGTGGTAAATCAACAACCTTAGCAGCGCTTATTAATGAGATCAACTGGTCAAGACGTAAACATATCATCACTATTGAAGATCCGATTGAGTTTGTTCATAAAGATAGAAAATGTATCGTCAATCAAAGAAGCGTCGGACAAGACACAAAATCATTTGCTGCGGCTTTGCGTGCAGCGCTTCGTGAAGATCCGGACATCATTCTTGTTGGAGAGATGCGTGATAGAGAAACTATAGAAATAGCTTTACATGCAGCCGATACCGGACACCTTGTTTTTTCAACTTTGCATACTTTAGATGCAAAAGAGACGGTAAATCGTATTATTTCAACTTTTCCGACAAATGAGCAAAACAGAATCCGCTTAACGCTTGGAGGTGTTTTAAGGGGAGTTATCTCTCAGCGTCTTATTCAAACTGTTGATCATAAACGTATAGCGGCGCTTGAAGTTTTGGTACGCACGCCTCGTATTGAGCAACTTATAAAAGAAAATCGTGATGATGAAATCGTCGATACTATGGCAGAGGGAAAAGAGATTTATGGTTCGCAAACCTTTGACCAGGCAATTTTGGATCTTTATAGATCGGGCACAATTACTCAAGAGAAAGCATTTGAAAATGCAACTTCTCCATCAGACCTGAAACTAAAAATGGAGGGTTTTGATGACAAAATGGTCATTCCTTCTGATGAACAGGAACACAAAACGAAAAAAGAGTACAGAGGAGATGAAATATTTGAGTTAAAAGAGTAGTTTATTTAATTATTTTAGGTATAATTTCATCCATTTTTAAAATCAAGGATTTAGTATGTTAGAAGGCATAATTAGAGAGAGTATCGGTAAACGTGGTACAAATGCGTTGCGTCGTGATGGATATCTAATTGCAAACATTTACGGAAGAGGGATAGATAATATCCACGCTGCATTTAAACAAAATGAGTATATCCGTACTGTTCGCAACAAAGAGACTATCGCGTTTTCAGTAAAAGTTAATGGAAACGAGATGAATGTTGTTGTTCAATCATACGAATCTCACCCGGTAACAGGTGTATTATTACACGTTGATCTTATGATCGCTCAAACAGGTGTGCAAGCACATTACTTTATTCCAGTAACTACAACTGGTGTAGCATTTGGTCTTAAAAATAAAGGTATGGTAAATATCTCTAAAAGACGTTTACGTGTTAAAGCTGCTGTTGAAGATCTTCCAAAATCAATCGTAGTAGATGTTACAAAGATGGACGTAGGCGATTCTAAAATGATTCGTGACCTTGATCCAATTGCAAATGTAACTTTTACAGACGCTGATCGTGTTGCTGTAGTATCTATTATTAAAGCGAAATAATCATGCTTATTGTCGGACTTGGAAACCCAGGTTCGGCATACGCTAGCACACGCCATAATATTGGTTTTATGGTTATTGATGAGCTAGTGCGAAGAACTTCTGCAACTCCTATTTCAAAAGCCTCATTCGAAGGTGAACTTTTTAAATCCAAAGACAATTATCTCTTAAAGCCTATGACTTTTATGAATATCTCAGGTCGCTCTATTGTGCAAGTGAAAAATTTTTATAAAATTGATAAAGTTTTAGTAATCCATGATGACCTTGATCTTCCTTTTGGAGCACTCCGTTTCAAATTTGCAGGTGGACATGGCGGTCACAATGGACTTAAATCGACCGACGAAGCAATATCTAAAGAATATGCAAGAGTGAGAATGGGGATTGGTAAACCATCGCACAAAGGCGAAGTTTCTTCTTTTGTGTTGGCTCCATTTTCAGAAGATGAAAAACAGCATCTTGAGAAATGGATTTCCACTGCTGCAGATGCGATCGAAAAACTTCAAACGATGAGTTTTGATGATGTCTCTTCACAATATTCTATAAAACAGATTTAGATACAATTACCTATGCTGGCATTTAAATATATATCTTTTCATTATCTGAAATATTTTTTTATCATTTTGATTGCGCTTATCATGTTTATGGTTGGATTTGATTATCTTCAAAATGTGAATGATCTTCCAAAATCCGCAAATATTCTTTTGATTTATCTGGTATACCGAGTGTTTTTTGCCATAGATATGCTTCTCCCTTTAGCTCTTGTTTTTGCGATGATATCCACAAAGATTTATCTTATCAGAAGTAATGCTCTGGTCTCATTTTATTCGCTTGGATATTCTAGGATAGATGTTTTAAAACCTTTTATTTATGTTTCTACATTGATTATTCTTTTGTTTATATCAGCTCATGCAACAAACTTTGCAAGAGCCGATGAGTTCGCAAATAATATTCGAAAAACACAGCAGTATCTCAACCCTACCCGTGATCTTTTCTTTACATATGAGGATAAATATATCTATTTTGGGCAACTTTCTCCTTTACAAAAAAAAGCTACAGATGTAAGAGTTTTTTCTGTTGAAAATGGTAATTTGAGAGAAATGATAAGTTCGACAGAAGCTCTTTACCGAGATGGCGATTGGCACTTAAAAGATGCACATATTATCAAAAAACCAAATATTGTCGGTCCTGCAAAAAATGGTATAGAGATATCAGATATTGCAGATCTTGCAATGCTGCATGATTTTAAACCAAAAATTTTGGATCAGGTTTATGAGGGAAAAGTGAATTTTACCATAGGAGACGCACTAGATGCGCTCTATCTTTTCCAAAATCAGAAGATCAATACTTCTCAGATAAAAAGTTCACTTTACAAGATATTTATCTATCCATTTTTTGTCCCTGCACTTATAGTTATTATATTTGTCTTTGTTCCTACAAGTGGGAGATTTTTGAATGTTTCGCTCTTTAGTTTTGCTGCGATTTTATCTACTCTTGTTGTCTGGGGACTAATTTTTATGATGATTGAGTATGCAAACAATAAAACTGTCTCAAGTGAAGTAGGTATTGTTTTACCTGTTTTTATACTTTTAATTCTCTCCGCGATTCAGTATAAACGTTTTAATATCCAATAAATCAAAGAGATGCTCTTAAGCAAATTTTGGATAAAATTAAAAAAAAAATAGGAATTTTAGTGATAAATTTTCAAGAATTAGCGGATAAATATAAAACTCCTCTATACGTGTATGATTTTGATTATATGAGGGCACAATATACAGCTCTAAAAGAAGCTTTTAGAGGGAAAAAATCTCTTCTATCTTACGCAGTAAAAGCAAATTCAAATCTCAGTGTTGTTCAAAATTTTGCTCGTCTTGGAAGTGGTGCAGACTGTGTTTCTATAGGCGAAGTTAGACGTGCTTTGATGGCTGGTATTCCTCCATATAAAATCCTTTTTAGCGGTGTTGGCAAACAAGATGATGAGATACAAGAAGCGATAGAACATGATATTTTATATATCAATGCAGAGAGCATCGCAGAGCTTGAGCGCATCGATATGATTGCTAAAAAATTAGATAGAACTTGTCGTATCAGCGTAAGAGTTAATCCAAACATCGATCCTATGACACATCCATATATCTCAACAGGACTTAGCGCAAACAAGTTTGGAGTAGATATCGACAGTGCAAAACGTATGTATATTTTTGCAAAAAACTCTTCTCATCTTGATCCTGTCGGCATCCACTTTCACATCGGCTCTCAGCTTACAGAGTTAGAGCCCATCCGTGAATCAGCTATTATTGTTGCAGATCTTGTTCGCTCTTTACATGTAATCGATGTTGATCTCAAATTCTTTGATATCGGCGGGGGACTTGGTGTTGTTTACAAAGATGAAACAACCATAACCCCTTATGATTACGCACAAGCTATTCTTTCGACTTTAACAGGACTTGATCTTACAATCGTATGTGAACCGGGGCGGTATCTTACTGCAAATGCAGGTTACTTTTTGACTCGTGTTTTATATGAAAAAACCAATAAAGAAAAACGTTTTGTGATAGTTGATGGAGCGATGAATGACCTTATCCGTCCAAGTCTTTATGATGCATATCATAAAATTGAAACACTCAAAGATGATAATGAAAAAACAAAAGCTGATGTCGTGGGTCCTGTTTGTGAAAGTGGTGATTTCTTGGCAAAAGATTATGAACTCCCAGCACTTTCTCATAACGATCTAATAATCGTACATAGTGCAGGATCATATGGTTTTGGTATGGGTAGTAACTATAATACACGAGGACGTAGTGCTGAAATAGCTGTTGAAAATGGCGTAGATAGAATGATTCGTCAACGTGAGAGTTTTGAAGATATCATCGCGTTAGAAAAAGATTTTTTACAAGAAAATAATTAATAAAAATGAATAATATCAATATGCAAAAAGCCTATTTTATTGATGTTCAAGGGACTTTGATCTGTGATGATAAAAGATTGCCTATTCGCGGAGCTAAAGAGTTTATAGAGAGTTTAAATACTCAAAATATTCCTTACATGGTGATCACGAATAATACAAAGCATGCAAGTGCTGAGTTTTTAAATTATCTTCAAGATATTGGTTTAGATATCAAAAATGAGCATTATCTTGATCCTTTGATGTTACTTGAAAACAAGCTCGATAAAAGTGAAGGCTTAGCGGCGTATGGAACAAAAGAGTTTTTAGATGTACTTGTTACAATGGGCTACTCTTTGGATTATCAAAATCCAAAAACAGTTTTAATTTCGATTAAAGATAATTATAATTCTGAGGAGTATGCGCAAATCATAGACTTTTTGCTTAGCGGTGCAAAACTTGTAGGGATGCATGAGACGACGATCTATGCAAAAAATAAGAAAAGATATCCGGGAGTGGGAGCGATACTAAAAATGCTTTCATTTGCAACTTCAGCGCCATATGAAGTGGTTGGAAAACCGAGTGATAATTTTTATAAAGAAGCTTTGGATAGGATTCAAAAACAGGATTCTTCAATAGCTTTTGAAGATATCACCATTATCAGTGATGATGTAAAAGGTGATCTGAGCGGTGCGGCGATCTTTGGTATGAAAACTGTGTTTGTGTTAAGCGGAAAGTACAAAAAAGCTTCTGAGATTATTCCCTTTTTAAAAGATGAGGAAAAACCAGATGAAGTATTTTCTGATATGCAAGAAGTGATGGAGAGATTATGAAAACATTAGAAGAGTGCAGAACAAGAATTGACGCTATTGATGATCAGATTTTAGAGCTTTTAAATAACCGCATGAAAGTGGTGGTATGTGTTGGTGAGATCAAAAATGAGACAGGTGGTGCGATCTACAGACCTGAGCGTGAAAAAGCAATCATTAAGCGTTTAGGTATAAAAAATAAAAAAGAGGAAGGTCTTTTAAATGATTCTGCTATCGAAGCGATCTACCTAGAGATCTTTGCGGTTGCGCGTAATCTTGAACTTCCAGAGCGCATAGCCTATCTTGGGCCAGAGGGAAGTTTTACCCATCAAGCTGCTGAAAGCCGTTTTGGAGCGATGAGCTCTTATCTTTCTCTGAGTTCTATACAAACAGTTTTTAAAACGATAGAGGCTGGACGAGCAAAGTTTGGCGTTGTTCCTATAGAAAACTCTCGAGATGGAGTTGTGGGAGAAACTCTCGATCTGCTTGCAAAATCTTCACTTAAAATTGTCTCTGAACTTTATATGCCAATTCATATGGCATTTGCTTCAAAAGCTAGAGAACTCAAAGATATTAAGCGTATCTATTCTAAAGACAAAGGTTTTGGACAGTGCAGAGAGTTTTTGCAAGAGCACGAACTTGTAAATATTGAACAGATTCCTGTGGAATCAACTGCAAAAGCAGCTATATTAGCAGCAGCTGATCCTGAATCTGCGGCCATTTGCAGTCATATTGCAGCAAAACTTTATGGTATTCCAACAATGTTTGAAAATGTGCAAGACACCATCGATAACACAACGCGTTTTATTGTTTTGAGTGATTTTAAAAATGGTATCAGTAAAGATGATAAAACATCTGTTTTGGTAAAACTCAAAGATCCACTTAAGGCGGGAGCACTCGTAAATTTCTTGCAAGATTTCAATGATGAGAAGATCAATCTTTCAAAAATAGAATCACGTCCCTCTAAAGAGAAAAACAAGATGGGTTACTGGTTTTTTATCGACTTTTTTGGTCATATTGATGATGAAGCTGTGCAAAGAGTGATAGCAAAACACCCAAAAGAAGTCACATGGCTTGGAAGTTATGTAAAGGAAAAATATGGAATTTAATAAACATTTAGCAGATATTAAAAGTTATGAAGCAGGCAAACCAATAGAACTCGTTGTAAGAGAATATGGGATCGATCCAAAAGATATCGTAAAGCTTGCAAGTAATGAAAATCCTTTTGGATGTTCGCAAAAAGTGCAAGATGCTGTCTCAAATATTGTCAAAAATATGGCTTTATACCCTGATGACTCGATGCTAAAACTTAAAAATGCGCTTGCAAAAAAATATGATGTTGAGACTAAAAATATTATTATCGGCTCAGGAAGCGATCAGGTTATCGAATTCTTAATCCATGCAAAAGCGGTAGATAACGCTACCGTACTTATGAACAGTGTGACATTTGCAATGTATGAAATCTATGCAAAGCAAGTGGGTGCTAATATTGTACGAACTGCTTCGCAAGAACATAATATGGATGAGTTTTATGAGCTTTATAAAGAGCATAAACCATCAGTTATTTTTATTTGTACTCCAAATAACCCAACTGGAGATGCAATCGATGCTACCTCTTTAAAAGAGTTTATTGCAAAAATCGATGATGATACTTTAGTGGTTATTGATGGTGCTTATATGGAGTATGCAATAGGCAAAGATAGTTCTAAAAAGATTACTCCAAAAGATGTATTGGATGGTTTTAATAACACTATTTATCTTGGAACATTTTCAAAAGCATATGGTCTTGGCGGTATGCGCGTTGGCTATGGTATTGCACCTGAATATATTATTGAAGCGCTTTATAAACTTCGTCCTCCCTTTAATATTACAACGCTTTCACTAGAAGCTGCGAGTGTTGCACTCGAAGACGAGGCATTTGTAGAGATGAGTATAGAAAATAATTTTTCACAGATGAAACGGTATGAGGAGTTTGCAAAAACACATTCTCTTGAAATAATAGAAAGTTATACCAACTTTGTGACATTGTGTTTAAATGAGGGACAAAATTCTTCGCTATTAGCTGATTCTCTGCTTAAAAAGGGTATGATAGTAAGAAATTTAAGCGGGTATGGTCTCAATGCAATTCGTGTGACTATAGGCACACCTTTACAAAATGATCGATTTTTTGAATTAACATCGCAATTATTATAACGGGCAGATATGGATTTTAAGGTACTTTTTTCGCAACTTGCCATAGTTTTTACTAAGCTAAGTAAAACTCAGCGTATTATTATTGGTGGGGCAGTTGCCGGTATTGTCGCATTTCTTGTTTTTTTAATCGTCTTTACATCCAAGGGTGAGACTAAAGACAAAAACTATGATATTTTGTTTGAAAAACTTAGCAGTGAAGATGCATCAAAAGTGATTGGGCAACTTGATAAAGAAAAGATACCTTATACGGTCGGTGAAAATAATACGATTAAAGTTCCAAAAGATATGGTTTATAAACAGCGTATAGCTATTGCTTCCATGGGAATTCCTTCGAACAAAAGTGTTGGTTTTGAACTCTTTGATACACAGGAGTTCGGTGCAACGAGTTTTGATCAAAATGTTAAATATCTTCGAGCGTTAGAGGGTGAACTCTCACGAACAATCTCTGCACTTGATCCAGTGGAAGGCGCTAGCGTTTCACTTGCACTTCCAAAAGAAACACTTTTTGTTTCAAAACAAACCGATCCTACTGCGTCTATTGTTGTAAAACTTAAAGATGGTAGAACACTTACTACTCAACAGATACGCGGTATTAAAAACCTTGTCGCTTCGGCGGTTCCTAAACTTACAATGGCAAATGTTGCAATGGTTGATGGTAATGGTGATATTTTAGGTGACAATGATGAGTCGGCACAACTTGGAGAACTTTCAGCCGTTGAGCAGAAGTATAAATCAAAAGAAGAGAAAAAAAGCGAGCAAAAGATCGTAGAGGTTTTATCTCCCTTTTTGGGTGGAGATAGTCATGTTGTTGCCAAAGTGACTATCGAATATGATTTTGCACAAAAAAGTTCAACTTCTGAAAAATATGATCCTGATAATGTTGTAAGAAGTGAGCAAACATCTGAAGAAAAACGTGATGGTAGCACTCCTGTTGCTGAGGGCGGTGTTCCTGGAACTGTGAGTAATATTGGTCCTGTTGCTGGGATGGATACTAATAAAACGAGTACGGAAAAATATCAAAAAACAACAGGAACGACAAACTATGAGATATCAAAAACAATATTAACACAAAAAGATCAGTTCGCAAGTATAAAAAGAATTACAGCCGCCGTTGTTGTGGATGGAAAATATCAGCATAAAATGGATAAAAATGGTAAGCCTACAGATGAGATGGAATATGTAGCACTTGATCAGACTCAACTTGATTCTATCAGTCAGCTTGTCTCACAATCAATAGGGATCTCTCAAGAACGTGGAGACCAAGTTTCCATTAAAAACTTTGAGTTTAAAAGTTCTAGTGACGCTATGGCTGGTGCCGATGGTGCAGGGAAATTTTCAAGTTTTATAGAGAAATATATCACACCTTTTGCAGATCTCTTTAAATATATATTTGTGGCTATTGCTCTTTTTGTTCTTTACAAAAAAGTTATCTCTCCATTTGCGCAAAAGATGCTTGAAGTCTCTAAAGAAGAGGACGAGATCGAAAGACCTGTTTTGGATATACAAGATGATGAAGATGATGACCTTATTGAGAGAGTGCAGGAAATGCGTAAAAAAGTGGAAGACCAACTTGGTGTGGGACAAAACTTTAATGAAGATGAACTCAAATATGATGTTCTTTTAGAAAAACTTAGAACTATGGCTGAAGATCATCCTGATGATATTGCAATGCTCATTCAAAGTTTGATCAGTGAAGAATCTTCAGGTGGATATTCACCAAAAAATGTGGAGGGCTGATACAATGAATTTATCTACAAGCCAAAGAGCACAGTTTGATGAGATGTCAATGTCTGAAAAGATAGCGATTTTATTACTACAGCTTGGAGAAGATATTACAGCCAATGTCTTTTCTCATTTGAGTGTTGATGCAATTACAGAAATTTCAAAACATATAGCATCTAACAGAGCCATCGATAAAGCAGTTGCTACAAACATTTTAGAAGAGTTTCATGCGATTGTACAATCAAGCCAATATATTACATCTGGCGGTATGGAGTATGCAAGAGAGCTCTTATATCGTACTTTAGGACCTGAAGAGGCAAAAAAAGTTTTAGACAAACTTTCAAAAAATATGCAAAATTCTCAAAACTTTGCATATCTTTCAAAAATCAAACCACAACAGCTCTCGGACTTTATTATCAACGAACATCCGCAAACGATAGCTCTTATTTTAGCGCATATGGATCCTTCAAATGCAGCTGACGTACTTGTCTTTTTTTCAGACGATCTTCGTGCTGAAGTCGCGATGAGAATGGCAAAACTAGGGGATATTTCTCCATCTGTCATTAAGCGTGTAAGTGCAGTTTTAGAGTCTAAACTAGAGTCTCTTGCAAGTTATAAAGTCGAAGTCGGCGGACCGCGTGCTGTGGCTGATGTATTTAACAGACTTGGGGCAAAAGCGTCTAAAGCGACACTTACTTCTATTGAGCAGATTGATGAAGAGTTGGCAAGTGCAATTAAAGAGATGATGTTTACCTTTGAAGATATTGCTAAGCTTGATGGCAATGCAGTAAGAGAGATTCTAAAAGCTTCTGACAAACAAGACCTTATGCTTGCTCTTAAAAGTTCCCCTGA
Source organism: Sulfurimonadaceae bacterium (assembly GCA_036171835.1). Taxonomy (GTDB): domain Bacteria; phylum Campylobacterota; class Campylobacteria; order Campylobacterales; family Sulfurimonadaceae; genus Hydrocurvibacter. The sequence continues at coordinate 37,622 of JAVHRU010000052.1, forward strand.
AGATCTTAAAGAGAAGTTTTATGCAAATATGTCTCAGCGTGCAAGAGAAACATTTGAAGAAGAGATGCAGTTCCTTGGTGCTGTGAAGATGAAAGATGTTGAGAATGCACAACGTAAAATTGTTGAAGTTGTAACTCAGTTATCTGAACAGGGACTTGTGCAGATGGGTGAATCTGAAGAGATGATAGATTAATGAAAACATTAATCACGACAGATAATCTCGTGAATCACACGGTAGATAAGTACAAATTTAAAGTTTTTTCTAGTCATGGCAGTGAACTCGAAGATTCACATGATCAAGGTTTAGCGTATGAAAACTTTCAGCCATTAGATTTAGAATTTGAGCCTCAAAATGAAACTCCTATTGATGTTGGGAATAGAGACGAACTTGTCGAATCATTACTGAAAAAAACTGATGAGATGACATCCAATTTTATTAAACTTCAAATGAAACTTGAAGCACAAGAAGAAGAGT
>JAVHRU010000052.1:38196-43469 GCA_036171835.1 Sulfurimonadaceae bacterium
TACAAGAAGATTAGGAAGAAATGAAAAAAGAACTAAAATCATACAATATTGAACAATTAAATAAATTATGTAAAGATATAAGAGGAAGAATTTTAGAAGTTGTAAGTAAAAATGGCGGACATCTGGGTTCTACTTTGGGTGCAACAGAACTCATAGTGGCTATGCATAAGGTTTTTGATTCTTCCAAAGATCCATTTATTTTTGATGTTTCACATCAAGCATATGCACATAAACTTATCACTGGCCGTTGGGATGAGTTTGAGACTCTACGAGAGTTTGGCGGTCTTAGTGGATATACAAAACCATCTGAGAGTCCAGACGACTACTTTATAGCAGGTCATAGTTCCACTTCTATCTCTCTTGGAGTAGGCGCGGCAAAAGCTATTGCTTTAAACAATCAACAAGATTCAAGAGTGCCAGTTGTGATGATAGGTGATGGTTCGATGACGGCTGGAATGGTGTACGAAGCTTTAAATGAACTGGGTGATAGAAAATATCCGATGATCATTATTTTAAATGATAATGAGATGAGTATCGCCGCTCCAATCGGTGCATTAAGCCGAATGCTAAGTTCTGCAATGGCTTCTCCTTTTTACCAAAAGTTTAAAAAAAGAACAGAAAGTTTTGTAGATAATTTTGGCGAGGGTGCAAGGTACATAGCAAAAAGATTAGAGGAATCACTAAAGCTTATTACTCCAGGAATTCTTTTTGAAGAGATGGGTATTGATTATATCGGTCCTGTAGATGGGCATGATCTGAAATCTTTAATTGAAATTTTAGAACTTGCTAAGGGAATGAAAAAACCTGTTATTATCCATGCGCAGACGTTAAAGGGAAAAGGGTATGAAATTGCTGAGGGTAAACATGAAAAATGGCATGGAGTAGGGCCATTTGATTTAGTAAGCGGAGACAGTCAAAAAAAATCTCCTGCAAAATCAGCAACGCAAATTTATACAGAAGCACTCTTGCATGTAGCCGATAGAAATGAAAAAATCGTCGGAGTTACAGCGGCAATGCCAAGTGGAACTGGACTGACAAAATTGATGGAAAAATATCCAAATCGTTTTTGGGATGTTGCGATTGCCGAGCAGCATGCAGTCACTTCCATGGCAGCGATGGCAAAAGAGGGATTTAAGCCATTTTGTACCATCTATTCTACATTTTTACAGCGTGGCTATGATCAAGTTATTCATGATGTATGTTTAATGGATCTTCCCGTTGTATTTGCACTTGACCGCGCCGGAATAGTGGGAGAAGATGGCGAAACACATCAAGGGGCGTTTGATATCAGTTTCCTCCGAGCGATACCTAATATGACACTTTTAGCGCCACATGATGAAAAATCTTTTCATCAAGCTGTTGGTTTTGCTTCGACATATACGCATCCATGTGCTATTCGTTATCCAAGAGGTTCGTTTTTTGAAAGTGAACTTCCTGAATCGATTCCTTTTGAAATTGGAAAATCCCAATTGATGGTTTCACATCAAAGTGATGTTTTGTTGATAGGTTATGGCAATGGTGTCGGACGCGCTTATGCAACGATGCAACTGCTTGATTTTAAGGTTTCTCTTTTGGATTTGAGATTTGTCAAACCTCTTGATGAAGAGATGCTTATAGCACTTGCAAGTAAGCATAAAAAATGGTTTGTCTTTAGTGACAGTGCAAAAGCTGGTGGCGTTGGAAGTGCAATTTTGGAGTGCTTATCTACGCACAAGATTCAAGATGTTGAACTTTTGAGTTTTGAGTATGAAGACAGTTTTATCAAACATGGAAATACGGTGTTGGTAGAAGAGAGTTTAGGTCTTCGACCACAGCAACTTGCTGAAAAAATTAGAGACTTTGTAAAGAGTTGACGAATTGTATTACAATAAAGTAAGAGTATGTTAGAAAAATATTACAGTTATCCACCACTTGTAGATGGAGAAGATATACAAATAAAGCGTGAGGAAATTCGTCGCTATTTTCATAATAGTTTTGACCTTTTTGAAAGACTGTTTGATCTTTTAAAAGATGATTCTGTCTTTTACAGACAATCCGAATCCACACGCCATCCGATGATCTTCTATTTTGGGCACACAGCAACTTTTTTTATTAATAAGCTCATTTTGGCCGGTGTTATTATAGAGCGTATAAATCCAGAATTTGAGTCTATCTTTGCTATCGGTGTCGATGAAATGCATTGGGATGATATGAGAGACTCACATCATGGATGGCCACAAATCAGTGAAGTGCGAGATTATAGAAACCAAGTGCGAGCGCTTGTCGATAAACTGATATCTTCACTTTCATTCACACTTCCAATAGGCTGGGAAGACCCGTTTTGGATCATTCTTATGGGTATAGAACATGAACGTATTCATATTGAAACATCTTCCGTATTACACCGTCAGATGCCTATAGAATTTATCAAAGAGGTAAAAGAATTTGATATCTTTAATGATGCAAGTGAGAACTTTCCTCGTAACTCTTTAGTTTCGATTACAGGTGATACCCTTGTTCTAGGAAAAGATCATAATCATCATCTGTATGGCTGGGATAATGAGTATGGAACTCTTACATGTAAGGTTGAAGATTTCCAAGTTTCCAAGTTTCTAGTCAGCAACGGCGAATTTTTGGAGTTTGTTCAAAACGGTGGTTATGAAGATAAAACGTTCTGGGATACTGAGGGATTAAAATTTTTACAGATATCTAAAGCGAAGCATCCTGTTTTTTGGATAAAAGATGGTAAGAATTTTAAATATAGAACATTGAGCAAAATTATTGATATGCCAAAAAATTGGCCTGTAGATATAAATGTTCTTGAAGCACAGGCATTTTGTAGATATATTTCCAAACGTGATGGCGTTGTTTATACACTGCCGAGTGAAGCACAGTGGGTTAGACTTTATGAGTATGCAGACTTAAAAGATGTGCCGGAGTTTTATGACAAAAGTGCAAATATCAATCTTACTCACCATATGAGTGCTTGTGGTGTCGATCGGTTTGCGTTTAAAGAGTTGTATGATGTTGTGGGAAATGTCTGGCAATGGACGACAACTCCACTAGATGGATTTGAAGGATTTCAAGTGCATCCGGCATATGATGATTTTTCAACACCTACATTTGATGCAAAGCACAATATTTTAAAAGGAGGCTCTTTTATAAGCACAGGCAATGAGATCATGAAACACTCACGCTACGCTTTTAGACGCCATTTTTACCAGCATGCGGGATTTCGCTATGTTATTGACCAAGGAAAGCCAAAGATGCAAACAGAAGATATTTATGAAAGTGATGAGTTAGTCTCCCAGTACTGTGAGTTTCAGTATGGAGATGAGCATTTTGGAGTGAAAAATTTTGCCATTGAGTGTGCTCGTATTGCCGCAACATTTTGTGAGAATAAAACAAAAGCACTCGATCTTGGCTGTGCGACTGGGCGAGCATCTTATGAACTTGCAAAATATTTTGATGAAGTGGAAGGTGTTGATTTTTCAGCACGTTTTATCTCTGTGGCAACACGCCTTAAAGAGGATGGATATATCGCGTACCGCTCAAAAGAGGAGGGCAATCTTTTTACTTTGAAAAAAGTGACACTTGAAGATCTTGGATTTGATAATATTGCTGAAAAAGTAAGTTTTTGGCAGGGTGACGCATGTAACTTGAAGCCAAGTCTTAGCGGATATGATCTGATTATGGGAACAAATCTTATAGACAGACTTTATAATCCGATGCTCTTTTTACAAGATGTCCAATCTCGTTTAAATGATGGTGGAGTTTTAGTGCTCACATCTCCATATACATGGCAAGAAAGTTCGACAAAGAAAGAGCTGTGGCTTGGCGGCTATATGGATGAAAACGGTCAAGAAGTTAAAACGATAGAGAAGTTGCAAGAGGTTTTAAAAGGTCAATTTGAACTTTTACATATTCAAGATCTTCCTTTTGTGATCAAAGAGAGTGCGAGAAAATATCAACATACTCTTTCCCAAATGAGTGTATGGAAAAAAAGATGAAAGTTGATTTTTCTCTCACGCACAAAAGAGAAAATACGAATGCCGAAAAATATGTTCTAAGAAATAAACTCTTTGGCACTGAGGATGTGATCCCAATGTGGGTTGCAGATATGGACATTGACACACCCTCTTTTATACTCGAAGCTGTACAAAAAAGGTTGCAACACCCAAATTTTGGTTATGAAGAGATGCCATCCTCGGCATTTTTAGCTCAGATTGAGTGGCTTAAGCGTCATCACAGTGTTACATTTTTACAAGAGGAGCTTCTCTATTCTCATTCTGTTGTGGCAAGTATTAACGCAGCCATCGAAGCATATAGCACTGAGGGCGATAAGATCATCGTTCAAACTCCCGTGTATCCTCCATTTTTTAAAAGTGTCACGCATCATAATAGAAAAGTTTTATTTAATCCTCTTAAAAAAAGTGAGCATGGAGATTATACGTTTGATATTGATGATCTTGTTTCAAAGATAGACAAGGACACAAAGCTTTTACTTTTATGTTCTCCGCACAATCCAGTTGGGAGAGTGTGGAAAAAAGAGGAACTTAAAGCTCTAGGGGATGTTTGTCTTGCACATAACATCGTTGTTTTTTCAGATGAGATACATAGCGATCTTGTCTATGAGCCACACATTCATATCCCTTTTGCCTCTTTAAGTGATGCAATCCGCAATATCACAGTTAGTGCATTTGGAGTTGGAAAAACCTTTAATCTCGCGGGATTTGCAATCAGTACGGTTGCAATCTCAAATGAAATTTTAAGGGAAAAATACAAAAAAGTTTATAATGATATTCATTTTGCACAAGGCACTATACTTGGACATGTTGCGTTTGAGAATGCCTACGTGCAAGGCGATGAATGGCTTGAAGAGTTAAAAACTCATCTGCAAAAAAATATTGTTTTACTTGAAAATGTTTGTAAAAAACATAATGATAAAATCTCATTTATCGCACCTGAGGGCACTTATCTCGCATGGCTGGACTGCTCGAAAATGAATTTGAGTGATAAAGAATTAAAAGAGTTTTTTGTTAAAAATGCAAAACTGGGACTCTCTAATGGTGTATCGTTTTCAAAAGAGGGAAGTGGTTATATGCGACTTAATTTTGCAGTTTCATCTGAGATAATGAATAAAGCTATGCAACAGCTAGATTTTGCGTTAAAGGGGTTTTAAAGATGATAGAAATCGATTGGGAAGAGTACAAACTTTATAAAAAAACGTGCTTTTTAAAGGCCGAGATTAAAGATAATTTTGATACTTTGCTGGATTTTTTAAAAAACAATTA
>JAVHRU010000053.1:0-14386 GCA_036171835.1 Sulfurimonadaceae bacterium
ATCTCTTCAGCTTTTTCTTCGATGGTAAGAAGTTCGTCTACTTTTTGCTCATAACTTTCTTTGAGTTTTTGAAGTTCATCGGCTAAGACTGAAATACCGATCTTTTCATAACATGTAGGATTTGAGAGGCAGGCATTTTTTTCATCAATGAGTTTTTCAAGTGCATCGATCTCTAATGGAAGTTTTTCAAGTGCGATTTTCTCTTTAAAGGTTAGTTTGAGCTCTTTGTGCTTGACTCTCTCAATTCGTTTTTCTTTTGTGCTTTCTTTTTCCATCTCTGCTAATTCTGCAAGTTCATGTTCGATCTCCAAGTATTCAGAATACTGCTGATGACTCTCTTCTATCTTTCCATCACCTTTAAAAATAAAGAGTTTTTTCGCGATCTTATCGATGAAATATCTGTCATGGCTAACGATGATAACAGCACCGGAGAAGTTGGTCAGTTTCTCTTCTAAAATGTTGATAGTTGGAATATCAAGATCATTTGTCGGCTCATCGAGGATTAATATATCTACTTTTTTGGTAAAGAGCAGGGCGAGAGCGACACGGTTTTTTTCGCCTCCGCTAAGAATGCCAACTTTTTTATCTAGAAATTCTCTTGGAAAAAGGAAGTTTTTGAGATATCCATAGACATGCATATTGTGTCCCTGCACATCCACTCTGTCTCCGCCGTTTGGACAAAATGTCTCTATGAGATCTTTGGAATCATCAAGCATCTCTCTATGTTGATCAAAATAACCGATGGTAAACTCACCCTGTTTGATAACTCCTTGTGTCGGTTTTAAGCGTCCAAGAAGTGCCTTTAAGAGTGTAGACTTACCACTGCCATTTGGTCCAACTATTGCGATAACATCTTTTTGGAGTATTCTGGCACTGAAGTTTTCTATCAGTTTTTTCTCTCCAAGAGTGATACCGAGATTTTCCACTTCAAAAAGCATTTTTTGTCTATTGACGCTTTTATCACGGTTAAAATGTTTGGCTTCGCGTTCGAGCTCTACACTCATTTTGTGTATTCTTGCAGGATTTGTCTTAGCATCATCTCGCAGATCCATCAGACGTGCTTTACGTCCTTCGTTACGTTTTAGTCTGGCACGAACACCTCGTGAATACCATTCATTTTCGGCACGAACAAGGCGAAGTAGGTTGTCATGCTGCTGTTGCATAGTTCGTAATATCTCCTCTTTTTGAGTAAGATAGTCACTATATCCGCCCTTGAACTCTCGAAGTTTGCAATCTTCAACTTCTATACTTTTTGTAGCAATACGGTCGATAAAATATCTATCATGTGAGATAAAGACAAGAGTGAACTTCTCTTTTAAAATCAGCTCCTCTAAAAACTCGACCATATAGACATCAAGGTGGTTCGTCGGCTCATCGAGAAGAAGGACATCTGGTTTTTGCAAAAGTAGTGAAGCAAGTGCGACACGTCGCTGTTCTCCACCGCTTAGCATTAAAACAGGTTTTTCTTCAAACTCTCTGAGTTGAAAGTGATCTATAATGCGCTCTATTTTGTCATCTAAACTCCACGCATTGTGGTGGTCAAGATAGTGACCGAGCTTTGCTGACTCATCAAGAAGATTTCTATTTTCGAAATCTTCTGCCAGCATGATAGAGAGTTCATCATATCTTATTTTAGCATAGATAAGCTCTTTGAGCCCGTCTTTGACGGCATCTTTGACAGTTTGTCCCTCTTTGAATTCTGGACGCTGAGAGAGCATCTTTATCTCTAACTTTTGGCGAGTGATACGCTCTCCGCTATCGGCTTCAAGAGAACCATCCACAATTTTCATAAGAGTTGATTTACCGCTGCCATTTTTGCCTATGATAACGATACGATCGCCTTCATCAACATGAAAGTTGATATTTTCTAAAATCTTTTGCGCTTCATAATGTTTTGATACGTTTAAAAGGTCTATAAGTGCCATTGTTTATGATTCCCTATTTTACGGGCTTTGTTAAGCTTTTGTGTTTGTTGTTTTGTTTACATGTAAACTAATTTTGTTAAGAAAATTGATCTTTTTTGTAGGTGGGATTATAACTGTTACAGCGTTAATAGAAGCTTATTGTCCTGAAGCATGACTTGTCTGCGGATTCAAATTTTTTTTGATCCGCTTCTTATTTTACCTTATTGTTTTATAGATGCTTTTGACTCTGCTAGCAAGTTATCCATATGTCCAAATAGTTGGTCACTCGCTTCTTCCATTGTTCTAAAATTTTGCATTACTTGCTCTCGATATTCAGACACATGATCTCCATCTTTGATGAATTCAAGATTTGCAAAAACACTATTATGAACAGTAATATGAGGTGCATTTAATTTTGGATAACTAGGTAAATGAGCAAAATGTGCTTTCCCCATACCACTTTCATACCATTTACCAAGTCTACAATTATGGTGATCAGCAAATGTATTCGTTGTCTTTCCATTAAACAGTGCGCTAAAAGCATTGGTTTTAAAAATAATATGATCGATTTTAGCTAAAGTAATAAAGGTAGAACCTTCAATAACACTAGCTGCCTGTGAAGTTTGAATGGCATCTGTATTAAATTCATATAGTACATCTCGGAAGTTTTCAATTGCACCGCTAGATTCATTTGCAATGTTACTCATACTCTCAGCATTAGTTTGGATTTCACCTGCATCTTGTTGTAGCGATTGAATGGCAATACCGATCTCCCCTGTTGCCTTTTGAGTACGTTCTGCAAGTTTTCTCACCTCGTCTGCGACAACAGCAAAACCTCGTCCATGTTCTCCTGCTCGTGCGGCTTCTATAGCGGCATTAAGAGCAAGAAGATTCGTTTGATCAGCAATATCTTTGATTAAGTTAAGCACGGAAGTAATCTCATTAGTCTTTTCATTAAGCGCGTTAATAGAGGTAGTGGAAATCTGGACTAATTCTAAAAGAGAACCGAGCTTAGATATAATGATTTCAAGTTCTGATACCGTTTGGCTTGAATTATCGGCTGTTTTATGACTTATCTGAGCGATATTAGATAGAGCATTAATGCTTTCTCCTAAATCACTTTGTATTATAGTTAATCCGCCTGCCACACCATTACCGATTTTTGTTATTTCTGAATTCACAGCTACCCGCTGCATGTGATGATAACTCGCTTCCATGGCATCAATTCCTTTATTGACTAAGGAACAGTTATATTTAAAAAGACCGGAGAGTCCTTCGCTCTGAATACGGCGATAATACAAATCATTACTTGCATGCTCAATTCCTGCTTGAATCTCACGCATAAATACTTCTGTTTGATCTAGGAGATCATTAACATTCCAAGCAAAATCATTCATTTCTGCATGATCATAGATACCAATAATACGCGCTTCAAGATCTCCATGCTCTGCTCTTTTAATAACTGAAGCCACTTGAGAAATAGACTCTCTCGCCCAACGAACATTGGCAAATACAACCCAAGCTAACGCAAAATTCAGGAGTCCAAGGATTTGGAGAAAATGAAATCCGTAAAAAATTACTTCAAGAATAAATGTTACGACAAAAACACCCAAAGAAGCTATGTTCGCAAACTGCGCCTTAGAGAGTGAAGATAAATTCATCATACGTTTTTCCTAATTGTGCAAGTTGTGTATCGAGAAGTTTTTGGGATGCTGCCATACCACCACTTCTTTCAGCTTCAAGAAGTGATCTGTAAAGTGGGGTGATCTTTTCTAAAGCATCTGGTTTTGGTTTTCGTCTTACCGAATGATAACCGATGGTTTTTCCATTGTTATCCAAGGAAGCTGTCACATGAGCATATACCCAATAATAGTCGCCCTGTTTTGTTTTATTTTTGACATAGGCAAAAATCTCTTTCCCCTTTTGAATATGTTCCCATAAGAGTTTAAAAATAACTTTAGGCATATCTGAGTGACGTAAAATGTTATGAGGTGACCCTAATAGCTCGCTCTCTTGGTAGCCCGAGATAGATAAAAATAGAGCGTTTCCATAGATAATCTTCCCACTCAAATCTGTTTTAGAAACTATAAATTTTTTATCTGAAAAAGTTACTTCACTATTGGCCATACATTTCTCCTAAATTTACTGGCATTATGTAATGTTATGGCTTAAACTCTTGTGAATATTTGTTTGAACTTCGATTTAACCCTAATCTTTCACTTCGCGGCATACCTGTTTGGCGACAACCCATGTGGCTATCGCTTTATCCGTATAATGAAATTCTCTTTGGTTTAAGGGAATGACATCATTTCTGAGTTGTGAGCGTATGATACCAACAACTAAATAGGTGATAAGTAAAGATGCTCCAGCAAAAAAATAATCGTAAAAATACCAAATAACGCCGCCAATGAGTAAAGGCGAATAAATAAGAGAAATCGAGAGTAAGAAAGCGATGATTTTGCACTTTTTACTCTCTATTTTTGGTGTAGGTTTAATAAGTTCTAAAAAATTCTGATCCATATTTTAGAATTTCACATCTTCATAACGTTCATATATCCACTCTGCAACAGCCTGAATCTCATCCTCTTTTAGATGTGTGACAGCCGGCATGACTCCAAATTTCTCAACAGCTCCAGGACGGCATATTGCATCTCCAATAATAGGATCTCGAATATAATCTTTTATAAAAGCGATTACAACACGTTTTTTTACATCCTCGTTTTTGTCAGCAATTATAATATTGTCTTTAAGACGATTAGAAACCTCATTCATTGAAGGAGCTTTTAGATTATTTAGATTTGCCATAGCCACTTTTTTAGTCAAAAGTTCTGCGTGACATTGCATACAGTTGTTTTTATATATCTCATATCCTTGATCCCCAAAAGCGACAGATGAGAAAAGAAGGAGAGAACTTAATAAATATTTCTGCATAATTTTTCCTACTATGTTAAGATAGCGAATATTCTATCATTTAAATGTTAAAAAAGTGTTAGGTGACGCTTAAATTAGTGAAAATATAAACTTAATTCGTCAGATTACTTTTTCTCATTTAACATTGTATTTTTTTATTTTGATATGATTACAACACTTAAAATAAAAGGATTTAAAATGTCAGAACCAACATTGGAAGATATCTCAGATTACAATAATCTTAAGGGCGAAAAAAAGAAAGTTGTTTGGCTGATAGTCTTAGCCGCATTGATTATGGGCGTAATTTATGTTGTAAGTTATAATTATTTCGGTAATGTTAGCGATTCACTTCCTGTAGAGAAAAAAATAGGAACTGTACCTGTTCAATAAACTGAAATTTTAAAAGGTTCTACAAAAATGCTTATGACATTAATAACAATATATTCGCTCTATGTTTTAGTTAACTTATATGTTAGCACTATGCAGATCGGATATATTACCCAAGCAAAAAAGAAAGCTCCCATTCTTATGGAGTGTGCTGAGTATATAAAAGCGGGCAACTATGCCATAGCTAAAGAGCGCCTTTCTATTGCTCAAACTATTGTTGATTATATAGTGGTCTTGGCATGGCTCTCTTTTGGTATAAGTTATCTTAGCACTGCTTTATTTATGCAAGATGATGCTATGAAAACGGTTGCCATAGTGCTTGGTTTTGTTTTGATCAACTCACTTCTCTCACTACCTTTTTCTATTTATGAGAAGTTTTTTCTCGATGAAAAATTTGGATTCAATAAATCTAGTGTTGGACAGTTTATCAAAGATACAGTTATCACGCTTGCGCTAAGCATCATATTTGGCGGAATCGTTATATGGGGTATTTACCTTATTATGAGCACATTCGCCTTGTGGTGGTTTTGGAGTTTTGTTTTTATCTTCGGTGTTATAGTTTTGATAAACATGCTTTTTCCAACTATCAGAGCGCTTTTTTTTGATAAGCTGACTCCTCTTGAAGATAAAGAGCTCTCATGCGAGATACAATCTTTAATGGATGCAACGGGATTTGTAAGTAGTGGAGTATTTATCAGTGATGCAAGTAAAAGAGACGCAAGACTTAATGCGTATTTTGGCGGCTTGGGCAAAACAAAAAGAGTGGTCTTGTATGATACCTTACTTCAAAAACTTGAAAAAAGAGAGTTGCTCGCTGTTTTAGGTCACGAACTCGGTCATTTTGCACATGGTGATATTTATAAAAATATGGCAATGATGGGTGCGATGCTTTTTGGAATGTTTTTTGTTTTTGGAAACCTTTCAGAAACACTTTATCTTGAACTCGGCTTATCACAGTCGCCATACATTGTGATGATTCTATTTTTGATTTTTATGCCGGTTCTTGGCTTTGTAATAATGCCGATTATGGGAATAGTGAGTAGACACAATGAATATGAAGCAGACAAGATGGGAGCAAAACTCAGTGGCGCAGGCGGCGAGATAGAACTTGCAAACGCTTTGCAAAAGCTTGTGACTGAAAACAAAAGTTTTCCGCTTTCACATCCTGTGTATATCTTTTTTCACTATACTCATCCGCCAGTCGTTGAGAGACTTAAAGCACTTGGAATGGATATCTCTGCAAGTGATAAAACAGCGTTAGAGGGTGCATGTCCGAATATAGACTAGCAGATCTACAAAAAGAGATCATCTCTATTTTAGATGGCAAGATCGAGCGCGCTGCTCGTGAAGCCCAGCTTTTACTTATGCATGCTTACTCATGTGATGAGCTTTGGTTGATGATGCATAAAGATGATGTTGCCTTACATGTAAAGCTACTTTTAGAGCAAGCACAAAGACGCTCAAAAAATGAGCCTTTGGAATATATCACTAATAGAGTGAGCTTCTACTCTCAGGAGTTTTTTATTGATTATGGTGCACTTATTCCAAGACCTGAGACGGAACTTCTCATTGATGAAGTATTAAAACGTATTGATGATAAAGATGCAACTCTTACATTTGCAGAAGTAGGCGTGGGAAGCGGAATTATCTCTATTATTTTAGCACAGCATCTTCCAAACGCAAAATTTATCGCTGTTGATATCTCGCAAGATGCTTTAAAAATTGCAAGAGAAAATATTAAAAGATTTGGGTTAGAGGAGAGAATCGAGCTTCGTTTGGGTTCATTGCTTGAACCTGTGTATGAAAAGATAGATTTTCTTGTATCAAACCCTCCTTACATCGCTGATGATGTAAAGCTAGAATCAAATCTTTCCTATGAACCGCAAAATGCACTTTTTGGCGGCAGTATCGGAGATGAGATAATTCAAGAACTTCTTATAGAGTTTTTAAGCAGAGAGATTAACTATTTTAGTTGTGAAATGGGTTATGACCAAGAGGATAAGATAAGAAAATTTTTAGAAGATAAAAGTTATGAAAAAATAGATTTCTATAAAGACCTAAGCAGATTTGATAGAGGTTTTACAATAAAGGCAAAAAATGAATAAGAGAATATACACAGACTTTAGTTATTTGACTTTACTTGCGGCTTCGTTTGGAGCTGTTATGGTTTTGGGTGTTATAGTGGCAGCCGTTATCTTCCACACAGATGGCTTACATGTAGATCTTCTTATAGACCGTTATAACGCAGGTGTTATTATGAGTGAGATCTTTTTAAGATTTAGCTATGTGATCTATTTCCTTGCTTTTTCTGTAGCTTTGTATGAAGCGGCTACGTATAAAACAGGGGAAAGAGACAAAATTGCTATGATCTCTGCTTTTTTTATTGTGGCAACTTCATTGATGTTTAGTGCTGTATATGTTCCAAAAATTTTAGAACTTCAGGCTATGGGTAGAGAGGCGACAAGCAGTGATACATTTGATGCTTTACATGTAGGCAGTGAGTTGGATTTTAAAATACTTGCAGTTGCACTTTTGGTTTTATTTGTAAGACGCTTAATGTTACTCCGCCTTAGATAGTATCTCTTTTCGTTCCAAACTTCTCTTCCCACCATTCTTGCGGGGAGAGCGAAATCTTCTTTAAATACTCTTCATCAAATGGATACTCATAATTGTTACAATAAGATAAAACTGTTTCATACGCTTCATTGATCTGAGCGCTCATTTGTGTGGCAGTTTCAAAGTTATCCCTATTTTTATCTGGGTGCCATTTTTTCATAAGATTTCTATATTTGATTTTTATTTCTCTGATGGAAGCTTTTTCATTAAGGCCAAGGAGTGTTTTGGCCTTAATAAGTTTTACAAAGGAGGACAAAGTGGATCAGTCTTGTTGTCTTCTCATATATGTTGGTACTTCAAGATAATCATCTCCGATATCTCCGCCAACAACAAGTCTAGGACGTACAACAGCTCTTGGAGCTACTGATTTTACTTCTGGTTCAAAGTTCGTATTGTTTGTTTTAAGATCTTTTTCAAATCCCGTTGCAACTAAAGTAATGCGTACATAATCTTCAGGAAGTGATGCATCTGTAGATGTACCAAAGATAACTTCTGCATCTTCATGAGCGCTTTCATGTACGATTTCCATAGAACTAGCAAGCTCTATCATTGAAAAGTTTGGATGCATACTGAAGTGAACAAGAACACCCATTGCACCATTGATAGACATGTTATCTAGTAGTGGAGACTCGATAGCTGCTTTAATCGCTTCATACGCAGCATTCTCACCTTGATGCTCGCCCACACCCATAAGTGCCATACCTTTATGGCTCATAACCGTCTGTAAGTCAGCAAAGTCAAGATTGATATCATTTTCGCCACTTGAAAGGATAACACCTGATGTTCCACTAACCGCTTGTGCTAAAACAGAGTCAACAATTTTGAAACTGTCTTTCATACCAAGTTTACGGTCGATGATAGTTAAAAGCTTGTCATTAGGAATAACAACGATACTGTCACTTTCATGTTTAAGTTCATCTAAACCAATTTCAGCAAGTTTAAGACGTTTTTTACCCTCAAAAGCAAAAGGTTTTGTAACGATAGAGATAGTAAGAGCACCAATCTCTTTTGCTATTTGTGCAACGATAGGAGCTGCGCCCGTACCAGTACCACCACCAAGACCAGCTGCGACAAAAACGATATCCGCGCCTTGAAGTGCACTACGGATTTCATCATAGCTTTCTAGTGCAGACTCTTTGCCTACCTCTGGTTTCATACCTGCACCAAGACCCTTAGTGAGTTTTGTACCAATCTGGATTTTTCTTGCAGCACCTGATTCTTCAAGAACTTGAGCATCTGTATTTACAACGATCATCTCAATACCGCTAACACCTTCACGAATCATATGACCAATCATATTACCGCCGCCGCCACCAACACCTACTGCTACTATACGAGCACCGCTTGCTGCTCTTGCTTCTTCTACTGAAAATGGATCCATCTTGTTCACTCCTTTGGTTTGATTGCTTAAAATAATTGTGTTGCCCAGTTCCAAAACTTGGAAACTACGCCGTTTTCATTCGGTTTTCTTTCTCTTTGAGGTGACATCTTTGGTAACTTTGCAAGTTTGGACAGACTTGAGAGTCTTGATTCTTGTTCGCCGGTTTGCGGAGTTACCGGTATTGGTTCTTCTGACATTGCCTCTTCCAAGGCTGTCTCAAAAACAATATCTTGCAATGGAGCTTCACTATGATGTCTCATACGTTTATTGACATCAATCTCATATGTTGAATAATTGTCAGCCGCATATTTTATAAGACCTATAGCTGCAGCATATTCACCACCTTTTACATCATAAAAAAGGCCACCCATTTCATTTGGTTGTCCAATACGAACAGGCATATTGTCAAAGATTGCAACTGCAAGCTCTCTCAAACCTTCCATATTGCTAAAACCACCAGTAAGGACGATACCAGCACCTAAATGCTCTTTGAGTCTACTTTTTTCTATAGACTGAGCGATGATCATTAAAGTCTCTTCTACTCGTGCATAGATAACGTTATGAACAACTTCTAAAGAAACTTCATGGGTTGAGTTTTCATCACCAATAATTGGAAGTTCAATCAAATCATTGCTCGGAGTATTGAGTGAGCCGTAGTTCATTTTTACTTTTTCAGCAATATTGAGTGGCGTGTGTAAAGCCATAGAAAGGTCACTTGTAATATGGTTTGAACCAACTCCAAGGAAATCATTGTATTTGATAGAGTTTCCTGAATGAATTACTATATTACAAGTGTTTCCACCCATATCAACAACGGCAACACCAAGCTCTTTTTCATCAGTATTTAAAGTAGCGATTGCAGAAGCGTATCCTGAAAGAATAACATTTTCAACTTCCACACCAGCAGCTTTGACAGCTTTTTTAAGATTGTGAAGATTTGACTTTTGTGTTGTGATGATATGTGTTTCAACTTCAAGTCTTGTCGCCGTCATACCAAGTGGATCTTCTATATAATCTTGCTCGTCAACTTTGAAATTATATGGTAGTGCGTGAAGAACTTCATATTCATTTGGAATATTTGCGTTGTAAAGAGCAGTGTGCATAACACGATTAATCTCTTTAATAGTTATCTCTTTATTTGGAATGTTGACGATTCCGCTTGAGTTTAAACTTTTAGTATAAGCTCCAGAGATAGAAACAACAGCACTTTTAATATCTGTGCCAGCCATACGTTTTGCGTCAGCTATTGCGGTTTTGATTGATTTTGATGCAAGTTCGATATTAGTTATACTACCGCGTCTTACACCTTGCGCTTTAGCTTTTCCAGAACCTGTGATCTGTATGTCGCTATCATTATCACCTATCTCAGCAATAATTGCGCAAACTTTCGTTGAACCGATGTCTATGGCTAAAACAGTTTTGCTCAAGTTATAGTCCTTCCACGAATATTTCAGTTTTGTATTGTTTTCTTAACATCTTTAACAAATTCTCATTTAGTAAATCTGTTTTAAACTTTAAAACAAGAGAGTTTACATTATCTTTGGAATCATTGAGCAACTTTTGTTCCAAAACATTGAAAAGAACGATTTTTTTGTTATCAAGTGTAACAAATCCGCGTTTTTTGTTAGCAGAAAAAAGTTTCCCTAAGAACTCTGCTTCCTCCTGCGCGTTTAATCCATTCATTCCCTTTGTGTCTTTAACTGTTATAAAGTCTGTGTTTGTTCCACTAAATGTAGCCATAGAACTTTGAGCCACTTTTAAAAGTGCGTCTTCTTTCGCAGTTACCATAAACAGAGCAGTTACTTGAGGTTTTGCTTCTTCAAAACTTTTTTGTACAGATGGGATAATCTTGTTGAGTTTAATGATAACAAACTCGTTATTAATCAGTTTTGGTTTCATGTATGCTTTTTGTTCGGTAAGTGTTGCAAGTTCTTTTAATACATCTTGATTAAAGATGTTAGTTGAACCGTTAACCAAAGTATTTTTTATGGGGATGCTTTTATCAAGTTCACCTTTTTTAAATGTGATATACGTTTTTAAAGATTCTTTCTTTGTAATATCTTGGTTAAGTAAGTTTATAATCTGTTCTTTTGCATCTGCCTCTGCTTTGATGTTTCCATTGGCATCTGTAAACTGCATTTTGTTTGCATTGTAATAATCTGTAAGTTCAGCTGCTGTGTACTCTTTATGCATTGCTGGCTGAACTATATAAGATATATCATAACCAGCCTCGGTCATAAAGTCTGCTTTTTTATTTTCCCAAAGAGTTTTGAGATTTTCTTCAGACGCATTGACATTTACCATTGAGGTATCTAACACTTTATAGTTCAGTTTATCAGCTACATTTAAAGCGGTCTGTACAGATTTTTCTTCAAGTGGTGTTGGTGTCACTGCAAAGAGAGTAAGAGTCTTAGAGATAAGTAACTCTTTCTTTAATCCGTTTTCATACTCTTTAGTCGTAAGATTGTTTCTTGAAAGAAGAGTTTTATAAAGTTCTTTATCAAAAACACCGTTAGTAAAAAATGCTTTTTGTGCTGTTATGACTTTTAAAAGCTCTTCATCACTTACTTTAAGACTATAACTATTTGCAAGATTTAAAATAAGTGCTTGATTGATAAGTTGGTTTAAAGCCTGTTTTTGAAGCCCAAATTGTTTTGCTTGTTGCTCATCAAACTTGCCCTGCATCATTTGGCTGAAGTAGTTATATAACTCAGTATAACTTTGTTGTAACTCCTGATTTGTGATCTCAACATCTCCGACTTTTGCTACAGAAGTTGCCTTTTTTCCGTAATTATATTGTCCCCAACCAACAACGCCTGCACCAATGAAAGCGATTGTAGATATCCATATTGTTATAACGAGCCATTTACGGTGTCTTTGCATCCATGAAATCATAAAAAATATACCTTATTTGTAAAATTCACTTATTTTATGACATTTCGTATTAAAGCTGTATAAAATAGGGGTCTAAAGAGAGGAATATCTTGATTTTATGTAGTTTTGGTATGATTTTAGAAGAGGATTTGGATTATGAAGAACAAAGAGCTATCACATCAGGATTTGGAACATATTTGGCATCCGTGTACACAGATGAAAGATCACGAATTTTTACCGATCATACCGATCAAAAAAGCGCATGGTGTCTATTTAGAAGATTTCGAAGGAAATAAATATATTGATGCCATCAGTAGTTGGTGGGTAAATCTTTTTGGACATACAAATGAGTATATTAATCAAAAAATTAAAGAGCAGCTTGATAGTTTGGAACATGTTATTCTGGCTGGATTTACCCATGAACCGATAATCAGACTTTCAAAAAGATTAGTGGCAATAACGCCTGAGGGACTCAATCGTTGTTTCTATGCGGATAACGGTTCAAGCGCTGTTGAAGTGGCACTTAAGATGAGTTATCACGCACATAAAAACAGTGGCGAAGAACGGACTCTTTTTGTTTCACTTAAAAACAGTTATCACGGTGAAACGATCGGTGCTTTGTCTGTTGGAGATGTAGAACTTTATAAGCAAACTTATGCGCCGCTTTTGATCCGTTCTATTCAGACTGAGGTTCCACGAGATCAAAGTAAAGAAGCAGCCCTTGAAGCCGCACAAAAGTTTGAAGAGCTTTGTGCGCAAAGAGCAGCAGAAATATCTGCACTTATAATCGAGCCTCTTGTTCAAGGAGCTGGATCGATGCACATGTATCATCCAGAATTTATATCTCTTGTACGCCTTACATGTAAGCGTTATGGAATTCATCTTATTGCGGATGAAGTGATGGTGGGTTTTGGCAGAACAGGGACGATGTTTGCCTGTGAGCAAGCTGGCATCTCACCTGATTTTATGGTGCTTTCAAAAGGTCTGACAGGAGGGTATCTTCCACTTTCTGTCGTGTTGACCACTGACATTATTTATAACAGTTTTTATTGTGACTATAGTGAGCAAAAAGCATTTTTACACTCACACAGTTATACGGGAAATGCATTGGCGTGTGCGGCCGCAAATGCTACTTTAGATATTTTCCAAAACAACAATGTTATAGAAAATAACAAAAAAACTGCGGCTTACATGTACGAAAAATTACAAAGATTTCAAGAACTAAAACAAGTTACTTCTATTAGACAAACGGGGATGATCTGTGCGCTTGATCTTGTGGGCTTTGATCCACAGGAGAGAATAGGGTTAAAAGTATATAGTCACGGACTTGAAAATGGAGTGCTTTTAAGACCGCTAGGTTCGACGATTTATTTTATGCCACCTTACATTATTACATATGATCAGATAGATAAGATGTTTGATGTGGCATATGAGGCAATCTCACAGCTTTAAAATTCAGCCTTAATAAAGCTCTGTTATCAGGTCACTGCCGCATTGCAGTTCTTTGAGCCACTCTAAAAAGAGTTTGAGAGTATCTTTTTCAAAGAGTAGTCCATGTTGTGGTGCGATAATGTTTATATCGAGATGTTCTACATGGGCTACCCAAGCGCGACAAACTTTGTTAGAACCCATATATCTTTTATGAAATCCCTCAAGATGTTTTTTATGATTTTCAAAGTTTGTAACATGTTTATACTCATCAATGGCTGGAACAATCGCTGCGCCGATGTCACCTGAAAATAGAATTTTAGAGACTGAGTCATAGAGTGAAAAATTTCCGAGAGAATGAAGAAAGTGTGCAGGTACAAATTGAATAAAGTTTTCTCCAAAATGTACTTTTGCCCCATGATCTGGAAGTGCCATAATTCTGCCCATATCTAAAAAACCATAGTGACTCATAAATCTTACCCATAGTGAAGAGATAATGAACTTTGCTGGCGTTGTGACACTCCATTGTGTTATAGAACCGGATACGTCTGGATCTTGGTGAGATAAAAAGATATATTTTATATTTTCAAGTGCTACATATTTTGTTATGGCTTCGCTAAGTTCATCAAATATCGCTTCGCTTCCCGGATCGATCAAAATTCCTGTATCGTTTTGCACGATAAGGTATTGATTTACGGAGAGATAAGAGTCCTCGTGCGACTCATCATCAAAACTAAACATAATAAACTTATGAACTCCGTTATCGAACAATATTTTTTCTTGATTTGCCATATTACAACCTTTTAAACTCGCGAATTAATTCCATCTGTCTTTTTGCTATATATTTAATAAGCGCACTTCTTTGTCCGACTTCAAAATTTAGTAA
>JAVHRU010000054.1:0-3051 GCA_036171835.1 Sulfurimonadaceae bacterium
ACGCGGATATAGTCTACTACTCTGTCGTAACTATCTATTAGCAAAAAAAATCCTTGATTTTAATAAGTTTTGGATTATATCAGTATGAAGTTTGCAAAGAGTTGATGTTAAAAAGAAATCAAAGTTTTTTAATAATTATGTATACAAAAGAGATCATTGAAGGTGAAACCTAAACCTCTCTTGCATCTGGATGCTGCAAGTAACTTCAGGGGGTTGCAGGGACATTTATGTCCCTGCCAACATTTAGAGCAAAGCACTAAATGTTGTATTTACTAGTGTAGATCTTTCCAGATAGAACGTTTCCAAAGATAAGCAAAAAGTGCAAATATTACGATGAATATCATCACTTTTTTACCTACTTCTTCGCGCTCAAAACGTTTAGTATCACCAGCATCTGCTAGGTGCTCTATAACTTTATCAGCACTTGCAGCAGTTACACCAACACGTGGCATTGCTGTTCCTTCAAGAAGATGTTGAGGGTTTTCAACAAATGTACTGATGTAATGCTCACCGCGTGAACGGATGTACATTGAAAGATCTGGAGGTAATTTACCCATATATTTAGTTAGTGCATCTTGATAATCTATTACTTGAATATCAAAAGCCAACTCATCTTTTTTCATTTTGAACGCAGGTTTTTCACCTATTTGTGTCCAGTTTTCATATTTCATCGCATGACAACGTCCACAAGCTGTTTCAAAAGCCATTTTTGGAGTCAATTTATCTTGTTTAACAGCGATTGACTGTAAGTAAGCAACCATATCAGCTATTTCTTGATCGATATCTCCACCAGCACCGGCAAAAGACGCCATCGGGTGTACTTTTCCACTTTCAGGAGTATATTTATGTTCAACTTTTAATGCATGCGCAGGATTTTTGATAAGCGCCGCTAAAAACTTAGGATCATAAACAACACCTGCATTACTTAAGTCTGGAGGGTTAACACCATAACTTTGTACACTAGTAACAGCGTCCATTGGAGCTGGCATTCCAGCAACCGAGATAGAGTGACAACCGCTACATGCACCAGCACCCATAACTAAATCTTTACCGCGAGCGGCGTCGCCAGTTTTAGTTAATGCTGGAAGATCAGCGTAAGCAAAATGCTCACTCTCTACATGCTTGTGCATTACTGAATGCGCAAACGGCTCTACAAGATAGTATGTAACAAGCGTAAAAACTGTAACAACAGCTAATATAAATAATTCTTTCATTTTCTATTTCCCCTTACGCTTTTTTCTCTAGCATAGTGATTATTGGAAGTGCAATCCATAAACCAATAAACGTTAATGCCGCATAAAAACCTATTGAACCATATGGTTCTATTGGTGGTACTTTACCCATAGATGTTAAGACAATCATGTCAATAAGCATAGCCCAAAACCATATAAAGAACAATCCACGACGACTTGCAGGAACAGCGTTTGGACTTCTGTCTAAAAACGGTAACAAAAAGAAAATAACTTGCGCAAAACCAAATGCCATTAGACCAACATTTGTAGAAAACGGTCGTAAAATCTCATAAGACCATAAAAAGTACCACTCAGGATAAATATGCTCTGGAGTTTTTAGTCCATCAGCTGGATCAAAGTTTACCGGGTCCATCGCAAAATCATAGTGGAAAAACACTAGGTAAAAGAAGAAAATCAAAAAGATTCCAACAACAAACATATCTTTACTCATAAAGTCATTAGCAAATGCGATAACTTTTGAACGTTTTTTATCACCCGCTTTGTATTTTGCAGCTTCTGCTTCAAAATCAAGCTCTTCACCATCTTGATTGTTAACGTGAGGGATACGAAGTGCTCCAAAGTGAAGACCAATAGCACCCATAATAGCCAACGGTAACAGTAAAACGTGTAACATGAAGAAACGATTCAAGAATGCTTGAGCAGGAACATAATCCCCACGAATCCACTCTACTAAACCATCTGCATGTAATCCGCCAAGACTAAAAAGGTTTGTAATAACCATACCAGCCCAGTAGCTCATTTGACCCCATGGAAGCATATAACCAGAAAACGCTTCAGCAGAGAAAGTAACAAATAAAAGCATACCTGAGATCCAGATCAACTCACGACCTTTTTTATATGAACCATAGTAGATACCCGTAAACATGTGGATATAAATCACCAAGAAAACAACAGATGCCGCAACACCGTGTACATGTCTCCATAACCATCCAAAATCCACTTCGCGCATAATAGTGTAGTTTACACTGTCAAATGCAGTATCGACGTTTGGTTGATAATACATCAATAAGAAAATTCCCGAAACTAATAAAAGAGCGAAAGTAATAGCCAAAACCATACCCATAGCCCACAAAAAGTTTATATTTTTTGGAATCCAATACTCAGTTGCCATAACACGACGAACTGTGTCAATACCAAGGCGTTGGTTCAGCCAATCATGAACACTAGTTGCTTTTGTAAAATGTGCCATCTATTACTCCTCCTTACAGCGTTATGCCAGTTTCTTTCATTTTTTTGTACTCAGGACCCTCTTCGCCAAGAACCAATTTATTTCCATCTATTTTAAAAGGAGGAATATCAAGGCCGCGTGGAGGCGGAGCTTTTGTAACCATACCGGTAAAGTCATACATACCACCATGACATGCACACAAGAAGCTTTCTCCTTTAGGGTCATATCCTGGAATACATCCAAGGTGAGTACAAAGACCGATACAAACCATATAATGTTCGCCATTTACAAGAACATCACGTGCTTTGTCTGCTTCATTTTGTTTAGCAATCATCTCTGCTGTTTTTTTCAAAACGAAGATAGGTTTTCCTCTCCATTTTTCTACCACAAGTTCATTCTCTTTATATGCTGACATATCCAGAGTCGTGAAACCCGCAGAACGTACGCTTGGAAGTGGATCCCAAGATTTTTTCATAGCATAAAGAGAGGCAACAGCTCCGACACCAGCAACGGCACCAAAGGCTTTGCCCATAAAACCCCTTCTTCCATTTTTCATAGTATTTCCTCACTACATTTAGAATTGTAAGCTTAATGCTATATCAATCTCTCTTAAAACTCTATAAATAGAAC
>JAVHRU010000055.1:0-14183 GCA_036171835.1 Sulfurimonadaceae bacterium
AAAAATATATTTACTCTATTCAAGACAAGAGAGATATTAACACACCATCATATATACATTGACTCTGAAACTATTTATATGATATACGATGAAAAACTAGATAAGCTCGAAAAAAATGTATCTAGATTAATGAGTAAACTCGAATAGTCTCCGCAAAAAAAAGTAAAAACTCACAGTTTTGAGTGAGAATGCAAAGTCTTTTTGAATGCAAATTTAGCAGCACTAAAAACAAAAAGCTCCCTCGTGTTATAAAAGAGTATTTTTTTTTCATATTGAGGACGCAACCCTTATTTGCTCTAAAATCTATAGAGAGCACCTAAACAAGGGTTACAAAAATTTTAGGAATTTTTAAAAGGGATAATTATTTTTTACCCCAAGCTTTGGCAACGTCAGCGATTTGCGCGTCAGTTAATGGACCTGCGAAACCTTTCATCATTGCGCCTTTACCAGAAACATTTCTAGTACCCGCTTTGTAAGCTTTAAGAGCAGTAGTGATTTCAGCTGCACTTAATTTGTTAGGTGCAAAGTCTTTTGCTATAGTATTTTTAGAACCATCAACACCGTGACATCCTGCACAAGATGCTGGAGCACCAGCTGCCAATAAAGTAGAACTAACTGCTAATGCAGCTATTGTAGCTATTACGATTTTTTTCATTTCTAGACCCCTTGTTTGTTTTACACTTTTCTGTGTTATAGAAATCTTAACCTATCTGCTGTGAACTATTCGTGAACTTTTATATTTATAGTAGAGATATATTCTCTTCAATGATCTGCCTTGCATTCAAAGCTATCTCACCATATTCCTCTGTTATAGATTCTATTTTTTTAAGTTCAAAGCAATAGAGATTTTCATTAAGTTTGAGCGCAAAAAAGAAGTGTATAATTTAATAAATTTATTTATTATGGAGGGAATTGAAATGTTAAAAGTATTGTTTTTATCTTTCTTTTGCCTCTGAGGTGTACGTTTCTAAAATAAGGAAGATATATGAAAGTAATAAAACAAAACTCTCAGCCTGTAGAAACGCTCTACGATCTAGCACCGTTGGTAAATTACTCGCTAATGAACACGCTCAACTGCGATCCTGATGCCAAAGCAAACGGTATCGACCATTCGCCGCGACAAGTCTTCAGTGGGCACTATGTCCCCGTGAACCCAACACCGATCAAAGACCCAGAGTACATCGTACACAGTAAAAACTTATTTAGAGAACTGGGCTTCGCTGATAGCCTAGCACAATCGGCCGACTTCGTCCGCATGTTCTCCGGCGATATTTCACACGCGCCAGAGCCGATGCGCAAGATCGGTTGGGCATGTGGGTATGCACTTTCCATCTACGGCACAGAATACTACCAGCAGTGCCCCTTCCAAACTGGCAACGGATACGGTGACGGTCGCGCAATTTCCATCCTTGAGGCCGTGATTAACGGTAAGCGCTGGGAAATGCAGCTTAAAGGTGGTGGCCGAACGCCATACTGCCGCGGTGCCGACGGTCGAGCAGTCTTGCGCTCAAGCATCCGAGAATTTCTGGCACAAGAACACATGCATGCACTTGGAGTACCAACATCACGCTCTTTGAGTTTGTTTACCTCAAAAACGGAAAAGGTCAAACGACCATGGTATTCTGAAGGATCGCACTCGAAGGATCCCGAAATGATGATAACTGAGGCCGTCGCTATCTCGACGCGGGTCGCACCGTCGTTTATACGAGTTGGTCAACTCGAACTTTTCGGTCGCCGTGCCCGCAAAAATGAGCACCCAAAAGCGATGGAGGAACTCGAGAAGATTGTATTGCACCTGATTGATCGTGAATACAGTGACGTAATTGAGACGAATTTAACTATCGTGGAAAAAGTAGTATTGCTTGCGGGTGAATTCCGCAGTCGACTCACGTCACTTGTGGCAAATTGGATCCGCGTTGGCTACTGCCAAGGAAACTTCAATAGCGACAACTGTGCAGCAGGAGGCTTCACCCTTGATTACGGACCATTTGGATTTTGCGATATGTTTGACCCGAATTATCAGCCGTGGACGGGTGGCGGACATCACTTCTCGTTCCTAAATCAACCGCTGGCAGCGGAACGCAACTTTCATGTGTTTTGTATGGCTTTGCAACCGTTGCTGAAGTCACATCAGAACTATCTTCTTGAGCTAGACGAAATTCGAAGTGGCTTTTCCAAAGTAATGCAAGAACAAATGCAAAGAATGTGGGCTAGCAAGCTTGGACTTGACACTTTTGATGCAGCATTGTTTAGCGAGCTTAAAATACTCATGGTGCAAACTTCTGTCGATTACACTATCTTCTTTCGCGAGCTCTCACAGATACCTGATGACATTGATCCACTTCAAAAAAGCTTCTACAAAAACTCGAAATATGATGAAGGGATCCAAAAGAGCTGGTCAGAGTGGTTCGCAAAATGGAAATTACTTATTAACAGTACCAACACGATTGATGTAAATGCTACTTCGCCCCAATCCCGTGAGAAACTTTCTAGACAAATGAAACTTGTCAACCCAAAATACAGTTTGAGAGAGTGGTTCCTTGTGCCTGCGTATCAGCAAGCCACTGAGGGAAATTATTCTCTAATAAGGGAGATGCAGGAAGTCATGATAAAGCCGTACGCTGAGCAGTCCAAAGACGTAGAGGAAAAATACTATAGACTCAAACCGTCTGAGTTCTTTGAGGTCGGGGGTATATCTCATATTAGCTGCTCGTCGTAATTTTTCCAAAACTAATCGGTCAAAGAGGGCTCACCCAAAGCTCCCTTTTTATATGCCATGTACTACACGAAAAACACTATCGAAATTAAAAAAAGTTGTTTATTAATTAAGATTTTTTCGTTTTATATATATCTCGTAAAGTATAGGAATAATGATAAGACTCAACACTGATGAGCTGATTATCCCTCCGATCATAGGCGCTGCAATGCGTTGCATGATCTCACTTCCCACACCATTTGAATACATGATCGGTAAAAGCCCTGCGATGATAGCAAAAACAGTCATGAGCTTAGGTCTGAGTCTTCTAATGGCTCCATCATAAATAGCCTCTTTGAGATTTTGAATATTAAAACCCTCTCCATTTTTTTCTAATGAATTTTTCACACTCTCTTGTAGATAGACAATCATCACGATAGCAGATTCTGAGGCTATTCCAAAAAGTGCCAAGAATCCGACAATCACGGCAATACTCATATTAAAATGGAGCAGTTGCATATAGATCAGTCCGCCCAAAAGAGCAAAGGGAAGCGTAAAAAACACTATCAAAGATGCAATGACATCTTTAAGCGCAAAATAGATAAGCACAAGCACAATCAGTATCACTGCGGGAATGATCCATATCATCTTCGCAAGCGCCGATTCAAGATACTCGCTCTCTCCTGCAAACTGCATATAGTATCCATCTGGAAGCTTGATATTTTTTAAAACCTCTTTTGCTTTTTCTTTGTAAATAGTTGAGCTTACTCCCTCTTTTGGAGTGATGTAGATATAGGTCACAGGAAGAGCCATCTCGCTTTTTATGATGGAAGGACTCTCTTTATAAGAAAGTGTTGCAAAGGTACGAAGCGGCATAAATCCAAGAGGTGTTTTTATCATAATATTTTGGATGGATGAAAGAGAATCTCTTTCATTCTCAGAGAGCCTCATAGTTATCCCATAACGTTCCAAACCATTGTACATTGTAGAGACTTTCGCACCGCCGATGGCAAATGAGGTGTAAGAAAGTAGTGTGTCTTTTGTGATGCCATAACGTTTGAGCGCTTCTTCGTTAATATCAATGTTTAAGTAGTATCCCGCGGTCGCTTTATCGGCAAAAACAGACATTGTCATATCTTCTGCCTTAAGCGTTTGCTCTATTTGAGTTGCATAAAACTGTAGTTTTGTGGCATCTTTTCCATAGAGTTTTATCCCTATTGGTGTGCGGATTCCGCTAAGAAGCATATCGATGCGACCTTTGATGGGATAGGTCCAAGAGTTTACAAGACCGCTTACATGTAAGGCATTTTCCAACTCGTCTTGAAGCTTTTTATAGGTCATCCCTTTTGGCCACTCGCTTTGCGGCTTGAGAGTAATGATGGACTCAAGCATTCCAAGAGGTGCAGGATCAGTCGCAGTGTCAGCACGTCCGCCTTTACCAAAGACACTCTGTACTTCGGGAAAGCTTTTGATGATCGCATCCGTTTTTTGTGTCAGTTCTTTGCTCATATCGATACTTGTGCCATAAGGTGTGACGGGCATGTACATAAAGGTCTGTTCGTTAAGGGTGGGCATAAACTCCCATTTGAGCGTGTTGTAAAGCGGATAGATTGATGCCAAAGAGAGGACAAGCAGGAGTAAAACAATATATCTAAGCTTAAGACTATAGACCAAAAGTGGATGGTAGAGAAAGGTGAAAAATCTGTTTAAAAAGTTTTTCTCCTCTGAAGGAATCTTGCCTCTTAAAAAATAGATCATAAGCACCGGTACAAGGGTGATGGAAAGAATCGCTCCTGCACTCATAGCAAAGGTTTTGGTAAAGGCTAAGGGCGAGAAGAGCATCCCCTCTTGTCCGGTTAGAGAAAATATTGGTAAGAACGAGACAACAACAAGAATAAGTGCAAAAAAGATAGGACGTCCCACAAGCTGAGATGATTCTATGATGGCATCAATTCTCTCTTTTTTAGTCACCTCTCCCTTTTCTTGGAGTTTATGAAGTGTCTGGTGGGCATTTTCTATCATGATGATGGATGCATCAACCATAGCGCCTATAGCTATTGCGATGCCTCCAAGACTCATGATATTTGAACCGATATCAAAGAGTTTCATCAGTAAGAATGTCACACCTACCGTGATCGGCAAGACGATCAGAAGGATAAGTGAGCTTCGCAAATGCATCAAAAATAGAGCGATGACGACGATGACAATAATTGATTCTTCAAATAGTGTGTGTTTGAGTGTGTCGACTGCTTGATCAATAAGAGTTGATCTGTCATAGGTCGTCGTGATATCAACGTCGGCAGATTTGAGTTGACCAAGTTTTTTCTTTACATTTTGAATCGTCTTGTAGACATCTGCACCGTAGCGGACTATCACGATCCCGCCGACGACTTCACCCTCACCATTGAGATCAGCCATTCCTCGCCTTGAAGCTGGAACTATCTCTACTCTTGCAATATTGCCGATGGTAAGAGGAGCGTCGTTTTTGGTCGTGATGCTCAAATTTCGTATATCATCAAGATTATTGACATATCCTTTTGCCTGAACCATCCATTCATAGCCATTTTTATTGATGACTCTTCCACCTGTATTATTGTTGTTTTGCTGGAGAGTCTTTGCTATGTCTTGAATGTCAAGGTTATACCGAATTAGCATATCTTTTTTTATAGTGACTTGATAACTTGGTACAAATCCGCCAATACTTGCCACTTCACTGACACCATCCACGCCTAAAAGAGCATTTTTATAGTAATAATCTTGCAGTGTTCTAAGCTCTGCGAGATTTTTTGTTTTTGATGTGAGTGCATACTCATAGACCCAGCCCACACCGCTGGCATCAGGTCCTAGAGATACCTGCATATTTGAAGGAAGAGTTGAGCCGATAGAAGAGAGCTGTTCAAGAACTCTGCTTCTGGCTTTATAGATATCTGTTCCCTCTTTGAAGATGATATAGACAAGTCCGTTTTCATAGCTTGAAAATCCTCGTACCGTTTTCACATTTGGCGTCGAGAGCAGAGCTGTAATAAGCGGATAGGTTCCCTGCTGTTCGATAATATCAGGCGATTGCCCTGCCCATTTTATCTGTAAGATGACTTGGGGAGGAGAAATATCCGGTAGAGCATCAAGCGCGGTATTTTTGATAGACCATACAGAAGCACCGATGATTAAGAGTGTAAATATTAAGAGTAAAAATCTGTTTTTTACACTGAGAGCTATGAGTTTTTCTATCATCATTGATTCCTAATACAGACCATTTATTTGTGCGTCGCTGTCCATCATAAAGAGCGCATTGTTTACGACTTCATCGCCATTTTGAAGACCTTTGACTCTGTATGAGTGGGCATCGATCTCTTTGGCTTCAATAACACGAGGTGTATATTCTCCCTCAAAATCTCCTTTGACAAAGACATAGTATTTCCCATTTTTAAAGATAACCGCAGTTGATGGCAAAGTAAGATAGTTTTCTTTTTTCATATCTGCACTCACACTCACATACATACCGCTAAGCAGTTTTCCTTTTGGATTTTGTACGCTGACTCTAAGTGTAAAAGGAGCATCTTTGGCACTGAGTTTTGGATAAAGCAGCTCTTTTTTTGCTTTAAAATCTCCCGCGGGAGAGCTGATGGTAAACTCATTCATTTTTGATACGAGATCAAGGTCTTGAGGATAGATCGCGACTTCAACCCAGACGTTTGAAAGATTGACAATTTTGAAGAGGGTTTGTTTTGTCGAAAATGCTGAACCTTTAACAACATTTTTTTCATAGACATAACCGCTTGAAGGCGCATAGATATTTGTTGTGCGTGAAGTCTTGCCCTCTTTTTCTATCATCTCTATCTCTTTAGCATTCACCCCTAAAAGTGTCAACCTCTCTTTTGCACTCTCCAACATCGCTTTGTTTGGAAACTTTTTAGTAAAACTAAAAATGCTCAGATACTCCTCTTTTGCACGTAAGACTTCAGGCGAGTATACCGTTGCCAAAAGAGTGCCTTTTTGGACATACATGTAGCTTTTATTTGCTTTTAGTTCTTCGATATAGCCATCAAATCTTGGAGTGACATCATAAACTGTTGAGTCATCCTCTTTGACATAACCATAATAGGTTTGGCTTTGTGCAGCATTTATGCTTTTGACTTTTATAGTCTGAACATTAAAAAGCTGTTTGACCGTTACATCTTTTGCAAAGATGCTTACATGTAAGAGTAATAATAGTGTTAAATATTTCATAGTTTATCTCCAGTCAGGGCAAGTAGGCTTGCTTGCGTTTTGTAAAATTGGGCTGTTACTTTTATGATATCTTCTTGAAGTTTGAGTTTTTTACTCAGCATTGCTAGATACTCCAGCGATGAGTCTTTGCTTTTTGCTGAGCTAGCAACAAGGTCAAAAAGATGTTCTACTTTTGGCATTGACTCATCGTTGAGTATTTTGTAAGTCGCGTAGTCATTTTGTAATTTTTCATAAAGCTGTGATACTTGAGAACTTAGTTTTTCTTTTAAGTCACTCTCTTCAAAACTTTTAGCAAGAAGCAGTTTTTTTGCTTCTTCTTCACTCTCTTTTTGAGTTCCATAAAGTGGCAAAGACGCACCCACTGTGATGGCCGCATAGTCGGGATGGTTTTGCCTGTAGTAGTATCCTGCCTGAATGTAAGGATCGATCTTCTGTGAGAGCTCTTTGATGTGAAGATCTGACCTAGCAATACCAAGTTCTGCATCCTTTACATGTAAAGCACTTGAGTCTCCTATTTTATCTTGGTAAAACGAAAGAGCTTTTGGTTCGGGAACTTCAAGGGAGAGTTCAAGGTTTTCTACTTTTTCTCCGGCGAGATAGGAGAGTTTTTCATAAAGAGAATTCTTTTGACTCAAAAGTGAGTTTCTTTTTATCTTCTGTTCACTGAGTGAAAGTTCTGCATTCATCAAAGCGCCCTGTGTATTGCCAGAAGTGATGTAATATGCTTCATTAAGAGAAATAGTCTGTTTTATAATATCAATATTACTATCAGTGATAAGAAGCTCTTGTTCTGTTTCCCAGATAGAGTAGGCTGTAACTTTTATCTCTTTTGCAAGCTCGGTTCTTAACTCTTCAAGATTCATATTTAACAATCTTTTTTTAGACTCAACCATCTGTGTCTGCGCATCACGTTTTCCAAAATAGGGGATCTTTTGTTTGATATTTAAAGAACTAAACTGCATTGGCTCTAAGGTACGATCAGCGGGACTAGAAAACTGAATATCGTTGATGGTGAGTGATACCTCTGGATCTGAGAAGTTTCTTGAGATCTCTTTTTCATTATCCAAGGCCAAAAGACGTTGCTCGATGCTCTTTAGAGAACCATGGTTCTCTAAAGAAGAAGAGATCAAAGTGTCAAGAGTTTCAGCGTGTAAGAAACTTGTAACTCCAAGCCAAAAAAAAATTGTTTTCATCAGACCTCTTTAAATATTCAAAGACGTTTTTATACGCACTTTTTGCCCCGTTTTTGGAGTAATGTAAATCCAGACTTGCCAAGTTCCACTCATAGCAAAGCTTATCACCGTTTTATACAGGCCGTTACCCATAGCTTTTGCATCACTTTGCATCTCCATGCGAGGCATTCCAGGCATCTCAGGCATAAACACCTTGATGACTACTTGTGCATCTTTATATTTTGGATCTTTGATGCTCACCTGTAAAGTGTTGTTTCCCGTAGTCAGAGGTTTGTCTGAGCTGATAACAGCCGTTATATTACCACCATTTGCCGTTTTTTCAAATGCTGCAGCTTGCAGCAATGAGACACTTAAAACCAGTAGAGTCAATATTTTTAGTAGCTTTTTCATTTTGTCGTCCTTTTATTTTTTATCATTATAATTTAGCAGTGTGAAGAGTTTGTGAGAACTCCACCTAAATCTTTAAATTTTTTAAACGAAGCGCATTTGTTATCACAGATACGGAGCTAAAACTCATGGCCGCCGCGGCAATCATTGGAGAGAGAACAATCCCAAAAAACGGATAAAGAACACCCGCTGCCAATGGTATTCCAAAAGTGTTATAAGCAAAGGCAAAAAATAAGTTTTGTCATCGCCTAAAAGTCAATGCTCCAAGTGCATAACCACTTCTATCAAGACTTTGTGCAAAAATAGCATAGGCATGATTTTCTTCTGGCTCTACAATGACATCATAGGTCTCTGCAACACCAATACGAAATTCATCTACACTAACAGGTTGAATATTGTTGCCATCGGATGCAACTACGGTCATCTTTAGCCCTGGTATCATCACATCAAAAAAGGTCATGGAGGCACTATTGATAAAGCGTAACCGGATTTTGTCACCATGTTTAAAAAGTGCTTTGAAAATCGTTGCCGGATTAACACCATTTATCAGATAGGTGTAAGTGTAACCAGTAACATCAGAGAGATCGTGATCTGACATAGCCATCTCGTTCCACATTTTACGTTCGTTAAATGCGGTAAAAAAACCTTTCTCTTTTACTTCAGAAAAAAATCGCCTCCTGTGCGCTTCTTAAAATTATAATAATCACTAGAGATTTTAAGTTTTCGAAAAACAGTTACAGGGTTTTATTCCCATAAAACTGATATCAGGTACACCATCCATATCTGTTGGTAGAATGATCCCATGCCAGTGAATGGAGGTATCTTCTGTAAGCTAGTTTGTTACATGGATAGTAACTTTTTCTCCCTCTTTCCAGCGCAGGGTTGGTCCGGAGATCATTCCATCAACTAATGTAGCAATCGCAGGAACACCCGTAATTGACGGCTGTCTTTACGATACTAAGATGGAACTCATTGCCTCTTATTTCTACTGATTCTTGACGCTGAGTAATCGTTGTTTTGGCTTGAAGTGATAACGGCACTGTGACAATAATACTGGCTGCAACCGCCCCTTTTACAAATGTTCTTCTCGAAATTTTTGAATCTTTATGAAACATTTTTGACTCCTCTTACTACATGTTTTAATGATATTAAAGGTTTGTGAAAACTCCACCTAAATCTTTAAATTTTTTAAACGCAACGCGTTTGTGATAACCGATACTGAACTAAAGCTCATGGCTGCCGCGGCAATCATTGGAGAGAGAACAATCCCAAAAAATGGATACAGCGCTCCTGCTGCTATTGGGACTCCAGCACTGTTGTAGATAAAAGCAAAAAATAGATTCTGTCTGATATTTTTCATAGTTGCACGAGAGAGTTTGAGCACTTTAACAATGCCTAGCAAATCTCCTTTTATAAGAGTGACTCCTGCACTCTCAATTGCTACGTCCGTTCCTGTTCCCATGGCTATGCCCACATCCGCTTGCGCCAATGCTGGAGCATCATTGATGCCATCTCCAGCCATAGCAACGATTTCTCCGTTTTTTTGTAACTCTTTTATGACATCAGCTTTTCCATCTGGCAATACATTTGCATAAACTTTCTCAATTAAGAGCTTTTTGGCAACGGCATTGGCGGTAAATTCATTGTCTCCACTTAACATAACGACTGTTATACCCTCATCGGTGAGTTGCTTCACTGCTTCTATTGAGGTCTCTTTTATGGGATCTTCGATGGCAATAATCGCACAATACTTAGAATCTATTGCCATAAAGATGATGCCTTTAGCATCATGTTTCATCTCATTTGCTTTTTCTTTTATATTTTGAGTAGATATGCCATACTCTTGCAAAAGTTTTTCACTGCCCAAGATTATTTTTTTACCATCTATTTCAGCCACTACACCTTTACCAGGGATGGCTTCAAAGTTTTCACTATTTATGAGTGCTATATTAGACTCTTTTGCGTATTCCATAACAGACTGCGCAAGAGGATGCTCACTCGCACGCTCCAATGAAGCAGCATACTTGAGCACTTCATCTTTGTCATATCCCTCCGCTACAATGAAATCTGTCACTTTTGGTTTTCCAAGTGTTAGGGTTCCTGTTTTATCAACTACTAGTGTATTGACTTTTTCCATGGTCTCCAAAGTTTTTGCGTCTTTGATTAATATACCCGAGAGTGCAGCGCGACCGGTTCCTACCATTATGGATATTGGGGTTGCAAGACCTAAGGCACAGGGACAAGCAATAATTAAAACAGAAACAGCCGCGACAACAGCATAAGACAGTTGTGGCTGGGGTCCAAAAAACCACCATCCCATAAAGGCCAACAGAGCAGATAAGACGACCGCCGGAACAAAATATCCAGATACGGTGTCAGCCAACTGCTGAATAGGTGCACGAGAGCGTTGTGCCTGAGCTACCATCTGAACAATTTGCGAAAGCATTGTATCACTTCCTACTTTTGTTGCTTGCATAATCAGTGTTGAATTTTTGTTGATAGTCGCACCAATGAGTGCGTCATCAAGAGTTTTTTGAACAAGCATGGGCTCACCCGTTATCATAGACTCATCAATATTACTTTGTCCCTCTAGGACAACGCCATCAACAGGTATTTTTTCTCCGGGTTTTACTCTAAGCTTATCTCCCTGACGTACAAGTTCAAGAGCTACATCCTCCTCGTTGCCACTATCGTCTATGATTCTATGCGCTTGTTTTGGTGCAAGATTTAAAAGCGTTTTGATAGCTGTATTTGTTTTACTGCGAGCACGAAGTTCTAAAACCTGACCAAAAAGGACAAGTGCCGTAATGACCGCCGCTGCTTCAAAATAAACATGGACAAGTCCCTCTTTTGTCTGCATCAGCGGTGGAAAAATCTCAGGCAAAAGAAGTGCAACTATACTGTAGAAGTAAGCAGCACTAACACCCATAGAAATGAGGGTAAACATATTTAAGTTCCAACTCTTTACAGATTGGTACCCTTTTACGTAAAATGGCCAACCGCCCCAAAGAACTACAGGCGTGGCAAAAAAAAATTCTATCGACTGTATCATTTGAGATGAAAGAGATGATGGGATATACCCCGGCATCAAATCATGTATCATGGCTAAAAGAAATAGAGGAACTGACAAGGCAGTACTAATCCAAAAACGCCTGCTCATATCTTCTAGCTCATCATTTTTTTCTTCTGCCTCAACAGTAATTGGTTCCAAGTGCATCCCGCATTTTGGACAATCTCCCGGCCCATCACGAATAATTTCCGGGTGCATAGGACAGGTGTATTGTGTTTTGATTGTCGGCAATGCCTCAACCTCTTTTTCCAGTGTCATACCACATTTAGGACAGTTTCCAGGATGTTTTTGATGAATTTCAGGATGCATAGGACAAGTGTGGAAAGTATTACCTATCTCACAGGAATCATCTACACAGTAAATATTCTTTTCTTTTTCTTCCACATTATTCACAATACACCTCCGATTGGCTTAGTGTCTTAAAAGCTCTTTTTTTCGTTTATACTCTTCTTCGTTGATTTCACCGTTTGCGTATTTTTTATCAAGTATATCTAGTGGCGTCTCTTTATTACTATTACTATTGTTATTAATAAAATAAAAAATTGCAAAGATAAAAAGTACGGGAATAATCCAGCCAAATCCCATTCCATAACCCCATCCACCAAATTCATGCATAACAAACTCCTTAAAGCTTTAAATCTATTTTTTTACATATGCAAAAGTATACTAATCTTTCGTGAGGAGTTTGTGAGGAGCAATTTTAGTGCAAATGCATTAAGCCCTCGTATCCGAGATAAACACCGATACCCAGTATTAACACACCTGAAAAATATGGTGCTTTTCTCACTATATCACCAAATCCTGAGAATCTCTTTGACATATAATGTACGCTTAGGGCAGATATTACACCTGTTAAAACCAAGGTTAAAGCTAAGCCGATGCTAAATCCAAGTACTAAAGCAACGCCAAGACTTACTTTTTTAAGTTGTAGACATAAAAGTAGAACCGTAATGGTTGCAGGACAAGGTATAAGTCCACCAGTTAGACCAAACAAAAGAATTTGGGAGTTTGTAACTTCTTTATTATCAAATCTTTTTCTTATGTCATTAGCATGGGCAAGCTCATGAGCATCTTGATAGCCAGGAGCTGTTATATCTAGTCCTTGTAGTTCTCCATGCACATGCTCGTGATTATGTTCTAAAAACTCAACATCATAAGCATCCATATTTTCGTTTTGTGAAGCAATTTGAACTCTTGCAACAAACTCATGTGGCTCAGGTATCTCATCAATGGACTCTAAAAAATCTTTATGAGTCTTAAATGCAAAGATTTGAGTTTTACCATCAGCCCTATCTGTTATGACGATTATATTATCAGAGTTTATAGTACTGAGTACTTCTCCAGCTATTCTAAATTTTGGCGGTTGATTTTGCTCAAAGATGGAAAGATTTAATTTACCATAATTTGTTTCAATCTCAAACTCTTCATCATGGTGTCCGTGGTCATCATGATGCTGATGATCATGTGAATCGTCGCAATGAGAATGAAAACAAGCGTGCTGGTTTTTATATGTTTGATAAAACATCCACACGGCAATACCTATGACGATAACTGCTGAAATGATTTGAAGATAGGGCTCAATCGCAGCATTATTGTATTGTGATCCAAAATACAACCCAGCTAAAGCAATAACCCAGACTATAGCTGTGTGAGAAAGAGCGGCAGAAACTCCTAGCATAATAGCCTGCCATACAGTGCCTCTGATAGCTATTATAAATGAAGCCATCATGGTTTTTGAGTGCCCCGGTTCTAGCCCGTGAAGTGCTCCTAGAAGGATTGCACTAGGAAGAAGTAACCAAAGACTGGCTCCATTTGTGATTAATGTTGAAATATCCATTTTTACCCTTTCTTTTTACAAATATTTTGTGATATCTTTGAACTCTTTTAGAGCCGCACTGCTATCAATCTTATTATCGCTCATAGCATCATTTAGACAGTGGTCTATGTGATCGTGAACCAATGCTTTTTTTGCACTGCTTATAGCTTTTTCAATTGCATGAAGCTGTTGAGCAATATCCAAACAACCTCTTTCATCTTCAAACATTTTTATTACACTTTTAATGTGACCTTCTGCTCTTTTTAGTCTTTTAACTATGTCTGGATGTGATTCATGTGTTGACATCTTATATCCTATAGGGGGGGATAGGATATTATAGCGAAAATCTATTGAAATTTACTACGGAACATAAACTATATCAAGCGCTTTGTAAGTTTATACCCTAGTGTACTACTCACAAAAGATTGATAAAATCCTGCTATAGAAATCAAAAAAAAGAATAAACATGAAAGTATTAGTTTTACTTTTAACTACAACATTAGGTTTGATGGCAGCATCAGCAGATCAAGAGCTTCATAATGAAAAGGACACAGTACATCCTATGATGACGAAACCGGTGATGAATATGCAGACAATGAAGGTATCTTCGATTCCAATAGAAGATAAAGGCAGTATAAAATGTGGTGCAGAATATAAGAAAGAAAAGAAAGAAAAATGTGGCAGCACAAACTAAGGAGTAAATGATGCAATATATAGTAGAAAGTCAAAAAACGTCGATATCGCCACTTCTGATTTAGAAACAAAAATTTTGAACAATGGTTTTGGTATCTTACA
>JAVHRU010000056.1:0-42677 GCA_036171835.1 Sulfurimonadaceae bacterium
ATATTAAAATAATCTTTTTCATGTCAATCATTTTATCCTAATATATGTATACATCAAGTTACCCTTGACTTTATAGTTTCCAAAAACTATTCGTCATATCGCTCAACTCACTGTTTTTATCATCCTTTTTATGGACAACGAACTTTCTTTTCACCTTTTTGCAGGATAGAAGATGGTTTATCTCTTTTAGCGGCATCGGTTTGTGATAATAATATCCTTGTATTG
This sequence comes from Sulfurimonadaceae bacterium, assembly GCA_036171835.1. Taxonomy (GTDB): domain Bacteria; phylum Campylobacterota; class Campylobacteria; order Campylobacterales; family Sulfurimonadaceae; genus Hydrocurvibacter. Next base: position 226 of record JAVHRU010000056.1, read on the forward strand.
AATCGATACCGTTTTGACGTAAAAATTCGAGTTCCTCACTACTTTCCACGCCCTCAGCCAAGACACTCATATTGAGACCCTTCGCAAGTGCAATAATAGTTTTGACAATGGTTTGGTTTTTAGGTTCTTGGGTAATATTTCGGATAAAGGATATATCAATTTTCAGTTTGTCGATAGGGAGATTTTTCAAATAAGAAAGAGATGAATAGCCGGTACCAAAATCATCAATCGAGATATGAAACCCTTTTGCCTTGATAACCTTCAAAAGGGCAATCATTTTCTCAGGATTTCCGATAATAGAACTCTCTGTGATTTCAATTTCGATGAATAAAGGACTGCACTCTGTTTCTTTGATAATACGATCGAGGGTCATTAGAAAATCAATATGCGTAAGCTGACGTGCTGAAACATTGATAGCCACTCTTCCATTTAGCAATCCATCTTTTGCCCATTGCGCGGCAATCTGACATCCTCGCACCAAAACATATTCGCCTAGCTGCAAGATCAATCCGCTCTCTTCGGCAATTGGAATAAAGACTGCGGGCGAAATCGTCACTTCTGATGTTGGCCAGCGCAAGAGAGCTTCTAACCCGAGGAGTTTTTCTGTCTTAACATCGATTTGAGGCTGAAAGTAGAGTTCCAGTTCGTTGTTTTGCATCGCTTTTTTTAATTGCGTAGCAAGAGTTGTACGGTAGAGCACTTTTTGGGTAAATTGTACGTCATAAAAGCTATAGGTATTTCTTCCCAAATTTTTTGCGTTGTACATAGCCGCATCGGCTTTTTGGAGGAGTTCTTCAGCACTTTTTGCATCGCTAGGATACATGGCTATCCCGATACTCGCCGTAATAAACAGATCAATCTCCTCAATATGAAGCGGATTATTGAGTATCTCGATAAGAGAGGAGATAGTAGCATGTATAACATTTTTATCTTTTTGACATGATAAAAGTATAACAAACTCATCTCCTCCTGTTCTTGAGATAAAGGTATCTTTTGGAAAGAGTATCTGTAACAAGTGTGTAATACGAATTAAAAGTTCATCTCCAAACCGATGACCGTAAGAATCATTGACCTCTTTGAAGGCATCCAAATCTAGAAAAAGAAGTGCAAAAGGATGAGCTTCCATCCCAGATGTTTTAAGTTCAAGCTTTTCAAGTAAACTTGTACGGTTAGGGAGTGCAGTAAGCGGATCGTGATGCGCCATATAATCGAAATGTTCTTTAGCCTCAAAAATATGTTGTTCATATTTTTTTGCTTCAGTTACATCGGCAGCTATAATTATAAGCTCACCCTGTGCTGGGCTAAAGAGTGAGAAGTTAAACCACTTGTCGATAGCTTTAAGATAGTGTTCCCATTTACGAGCTTTTTGGCTAGATGCGACTTCATCAAACACGAGAAGACTCTCAGGATTTTCTTCTGCATAATTAGGGATAAACTCACTGATTCTATGTCCAGAAGCAGCGTGGAATCCGGTCATGGACTCAAAGATATGGTTAACATTTAAATATTCTAAATCAATAGGTTTACCATTCTCATAAATCATTCGGCAATGTGTGGCAGAGTCAAGCATATTATCAAAAAGTGCACGGTACATTTCATTGGAAACCTCTAGTGACTTGGCAAGATCTCTCTGTTTTTCTAAAATTTCAAGGCGTTTAATATACTCTTTCTGCTGTAAACGCAAAAAATATAAAAAAAGAATATAAAGGAAAATAGTCGTAATGAAGATATAAAAAAAACCTTTATAAGTCTGTAAAAGAGCAACTTGATGATGGTCTATAGAGATGATTTCGACGACACTATCAGAAAAATAGATCCAAAAAATACCGACCATACAATAGAGCAATGAGATAAACAGGGCACTTTTAAAACTGTAACTGTCTTTTATCTGCATAAACATCCCCTTTTCTAGCGATAGTATACTTAAAAAAACTACTTACGATGAAATGATTTCTACAAAATATAACAGGTACTCGTTGATAATTAAAATCCCCTAAAAAGCTCCAAGAACTGCTCCCCATATCGCTCAAATTTCACTTCGCCCACACCGCTTACATGTAACATCTCTTCTTTGTTTTTTGGAAGAAGTTTTGCCATCTCTTTGAGAGTCTTATCTCCAAAGATGATGTAGGCTGGTTTGCTCTCTTCTTTGGCAATTTGCGCTCGCAGAGCTCTTAGCTGTTCAAATATCTCGCTATCCACATCTTCATCTTTATGAACAACAAACTCTTTTTTCGCCTTTACATGTAGGCGTTCCTCTTTGATGGAAACTTTAAGATCATTTTTGAGTATTTTCATGCCGACATTCTCTAGCACCAAAGCTCGAAACTCTCCGCGTTTTAGAGCACCGAGTTCCATCAATCGCTCACTGATACGTTCCCAGTAAGTTTTAGATTTCTCAGCACCGATGGCATAAACGGAGAGTTTATCATGATTGTTATCGAGTATCTTTTGCACACTGCTTCCACGAAGCACGTCGATGACATAGGCTTGACCAAAACTCTGGTTTGTTCTATAAACTGCGGAGAGAAACTTTTGTGCATCAACGGTGATATCTGTTTTTTCACCCTGCACCTCTGTACAATTATCACAAGCTGTTTTACAGTTTTCTATCTCATCTTCAAAATAGGATGCGATGAAATGGTGACGACACTCTTCCATCGTTGCGTAACGGCTCATTTGTTCGATCTTATTGAAAGCATTTTGTTTATATGGCGACTCATCGAGCTGTTCTATAAACTCTCTTTGCATCACAACATCACTTCCGCTGTACAAAAGAAGCACATCAGAATCGAGTCCATCACGCCCAGCGCGACCGATCTCTTGATAATAGTTTTCTATCGTCTTTGGCAGGTTCATATGCACGACAAAACGGATATTGCTTTTATCTATTCCCATGCCAAAAGCTATGGTCGCCACAACCACTTGGATCTCATCTCGCACAAAAGCTTTAAAAGTATTTTCCTTTACATGAGAGGGGAGTCCGGCATGAAAAGCTCTGGCTTTAATGCCGTTTGTGTGCAGATACACAGCCAAAGCTTCGGTCTGTTTTCTTGAAAAAGCATACACAATTCCGCTCTCGTTTTTAAAATTTTTCAAAAATTCCAGTAGTTGTTGTTTTCCATCTTTTTCGCGTGCTTCTACACTGATATGCAGATTTTTCCGAAATACTTTCCCGCGTATCTCTACGGGATTTTCTAAAGTAAGCGCGTGGATGATATCTTCGGCTACTTTTGGCGTTGCCGTTGCTGTAAAAGTGGCTATTGAAGTGCTAGGAAAATTTTCACGCAAGAGATTAAGCTTTCGGTAATCCACACGAAACTCATGTCCCCATTCACTCACACAATGCGCTTCATCGATGACAAAAAAGTTGAGCTTGAGAGATTTTAGAAAGTTGATAAATTCGAATGAAGCAAAGCGTTCAGGAGCGACATAGAGAAGCTTAATATCCGAGTCCAAGAGTCTTTGACGGATAGTTGCTATTTCCTCTTCACGCTGCATAGAAGAGATCATTTCAGCTTTAACGCCGTTATTTTTAAGCGCCATCACTTGATCGTACATCAATGCCAAAAGCGGAGAAACCACGATAGTTACGCCGTCCATAAGTAGAGATGGAAGTTGATAACATAAAGATTTACCGCCACCTGTCGGCAGGATCATAAGCAAATCTTTATGCTCTAAAATTGCATCAATAGCTTGCTCTTGAAGTGGACGAAACTCATCGTAACCAAAGTAGGATTTTAATATCTTGTGTTTGATATGTAGCCCTTAGATAAACTGTGAAGCTAAAGAGATTAGACTTCTCTCATCAAGCGCACCAGAGACTCTATGAACCTCTTTTCCGCCCTTGAAAATGATGAGAGTCGGGATACTTCGAATGCCAAATCTTGAGCCTAAATGCTGTTCTTCCTCTGTATTGACTTTGACAAACTGCATCTTTAAAGGATATTTTGCCGCAACTTTTTCAAAAGTCGGAGCCATCATCTTACATGGGCCACACCACGGCGCCCAAAAGTCGACGATTACAGGAATATCGCTGTTCACTACAAGTTCATCAAAATGTTGCGCCCTCAGGCTTATCGGTTTTGTGTCAAGTAAAGAGTTTTTACATTTTCCGCAATTCGCTTTTGTATATGATTCTTTTAATGGAACATTATTAACTGAAAAACAGTGAGGACAGACAATTTTCATATTTTTTCCTTTATACCTATCTCGGTAAAAAACTTATCAATGCCGCAGTGATGGCTACATTGAGTGATTCTACGCCTCTGTTCATCGGAATTTTAACCGATGCGTTACAAAGAGATTGTACCTCAAAACTGATTCCATCACTCTCATTTCCCAAAATAAAGATAGATTTCTTACTTACATGCGAAGTGCCCTTTGGGTATAAGCTGTTTAAATCATCTTTCGCGGAAGAGTTTAGTGCAAATATATCACATTCATTTTTAATCTTTTTTAAAACATCTTCCAAAGCGTTGCAGTAATAGATTGGGATTTTAAAAAGTGTTCCCGCGCTGGCTTTTATCACAAGCGGAGAGATTTTTGCACTGTTTTTTTTCGGCAAGATGATGCCATCGATATTTCCAGCCGCTGCACTTCGGATAATCATACCCAGATTTTGCGGGTTTTGAACACCATCAAGTGCTAGAAGTCTATACTCTTTTAAGTCGGCTATCTCATTTGCACTTCTATACGTCTCAGCGATGATATCCGCGCATACGCCTTGATCTTGCTTCGCGTTTTTTGAGATACGAGAAAGTGCGTTCTTATCATGATAAGCTATCTCGACACCTCTTTTTTTTGCGAGTGAGAGAATCGTACTTATCACGCCGTCTTGCTTATTTGAATCTGCCAAATGCAGTTTATGGATCGTTACATTTTCATCTTCTAAAACTTCCACGACGACATTACGTCCATAGACTGTTATCACTCGATCAAAAAACGCTTTTTTATCGAGATACTCTTTTGAATCATTCATTCTTGTGCCTTTTGTATGCAGCTTTGCATTGTTGGTTGTGAAGCTATTTTATAGCTTACATGTAAAGGGATTGCCCTTGCTGTCGTCGTACCGATGACGATAATATTTTGCATCTCTTTAAAATCATGGTGCTTTAAAAAACACTCCACACTTGATGGCGAAGTAAAGATAAGCGTCGCATCATCTTCGATGCTTACATGTAAGAGCTCATGCGAACACGAAGTCTCATATAAGATCACTTCGTCGATATTGTATCCATTTTGCTTACATGTAGAGACAAAATCTGATGCGACCTCTTTTGCTCGAAGATAGAGCCATCTTTTTTCTTGAGGGTAAGAACTGATAATCTCTGCTAAATTATCCCCATATCCGCTTCCATATTCTAAAATCTTTCCGCCTGCTTTTACCACCGCTTCTGCTGTGAGTTTTGCAACTGCCAAAACAGCTAAGCTTTTCCAACTCTCATCATAATTTTTTAGTACCTCTAAAATCTGCTTGGAAGTGATAATCAAATAATCATAATTTTTGAAATCAATATCGGGAGTAAAAGTGCTTACATGTAAGGAGTTGATATGCGTAACACCATCAAACGGTGTTAAAGAAAAAAGATAGATATTTTTTTGCATCTTGGTCGTAAGCCTTCGGCTTACTCCCACTCGATTGTTGCTGGTGGTTTTGAAGAGATATCATAGACCACGCGGTTAATACCATCCACTTCATTGATAATACGGCGAGAGATTCTCTCTAAAAGATCATGCGGAAGATAAGCAAATGTCGCCGTCATCCCATCGACTGCTTCAACTACGCGTACACAAACTGTGTTGTCATACGTACGGTTATCACCCATAACACCGACAGATTTTACGTTGAGTAAAACTACAAATGCCTGCCATGTTTTTGCGTAATATCCGCTAGCTTTAAGCTCGTCAATTAAGATAACATCTGCTTCTCTTAAAAGAGTCAAATCAGGAATATTAACATCACCCATAATACGGATCGCAAGACCTGGTCCAGGAAATGGATGACGGTTGATCATGCCCTCAGGAAGTCCTAATTCAAGACCAAGTTTACGCACCTCATCTTTGAAAAGTTCGCGCAAAGGCTCGATAAGCTCAAAATCCATCCAATCAGGTAATCCGCCTACATTGTGGTGAGACTTGATAACTTCAGATGGACCATTGACCGAGATAGACTCGATAACGTCAGGATACAATGTTCCCTGAGCCAAGAATTTGATACCATCATGTCTTTTTGCTTCTTTTTCAAACTCTTCGATAAAAGTGTGACCAATGATCTTGCGTTTTGTCTCAGGATCGCTTACACCTGCGAGTTTTGTTAAGAAATTCTCACTTGAATCAAGCGTGATCAAAGGCACTTTGAGGTTGATTTTGAAAACCTCTTCGACCTGCTCTCTCTCACCTTTACGTAAAAGTCCATTATCTACGAATACAGGAATGAGCTGATCGCCGATCGCTTCATATAAAAGTGCCGCAACAACAGAACTATCAACCCCGCCGCTAAGTCCACAAAGAACTTTTCCAGTTCCCACTTTCTCACGAATAAGCTTAATCTGCTCTTTTAAGAAGTGCTCCATTTTCCATTTATCTTCAACGCCGCATATTTTTCTCGCAAAGTTGCGAAGCATCAAATAACCCTCTTCTGAGTGTTGCACTTCTGGGTGAAACTGCATTGCATAAACACGCTTTTCCTCGTTTGCAATAGCCGCAAATGGAGAGTTTGCAGAAACTGCGATAGGTTCAAATCCTTCTGGAAGCACATCGACTTTATCGCTATGACTCATCCACACTGCACGGTCGCTGTCACAGTTATCTAAAAGCGGAGAAATTTTGCCGTTATTTTCTAAGATAGTAAGTTCCGCTTTTCCATACTCATGATGAGAACTTCTCACAACTGAACCACCAAAATCCACAGCGATTCTTTGCATTCCATAACAGATTCCAAGAACTGGAATACCCATCGCGTAAACACCTTGATCTACAGTATATGCATCTTTGTTATACACTGAAGATGGTCCACCACTAAGGATAATCCCTTTTGGATTTTTGGATTTGATCTCATCAACTTTTGTGTAATATGGAAGAATTTCACAATAAACTTTTTCTTCACGAAGACGACGAGCGATAAGCTGAGTATATTGAGAACCAAAATCTAGAACGATTATGCTTACATTTGTCATTATAAATGCCTTTTAAATGGAGTAATTATGAGTGCCAAGTGGCTTATTAAGAGGGAAAGTACCCCCTCAAATTATATGAAAGGATACAATAAGTTATATTAATCGACGGTTTAGTAAAGACCTAAAATCTCAAATTGAACATACCAGATAGAAACAGAAACTCCATATCCAACTAGAATAGTCCATGAGTGTTTCATATGAGCTGCAAAAGTATAAATTCCCTTCATCCTGCCCATAACACCAACACCCGCAGCACTACCAAAACTAATAAGACTTCCACCAATACCCGCTGTCATAGTTACAAGTAGCCACTGATCCATTCCCATCTCTGGAGATGATTTTAAGATAGCACTCATAACCGGAACATTATCGACTATCGCTGAGAGGAATCCTACGCCGATATTTGATGCCGTACTTCCAATCATGCCATAAAGGTTATGGACATAATGAAGAAAGCCTAAAAAGTGTAAAGCACCAACAGCAGAAAGGATACCAAAGAAGAAAAGAAGCGTATCGTTTTCAACTTTTTGCATATTGACAAATATATTAAACCCTTCTGTACTCTTACGATTGAGTGTAAATGAGTAAAGTTTAAGAATTGAAAGACCAAACATCATGCCCCACATTGCAGGGAAATTGAAAAATTGGTGACCTAGAACAGCGATAACAATCGTTAATGCTCCAAGATAAACAACAACCATGCCACCTTTTCTTAGACGTGGTTTTTGTTCAGTGTGTGGATCAAACGCTGGTTTACCAGCAGGAACCGAAAGAGAAAGTAAGAATGCAGTTACTAACCATCCAACTACAGATGCGGGAAAGAGATATAAGAAATCTACAAAATCTGCTTTTCCTGCAGTCCAAGCCATCAATGTCGTAATATCGCCAAATGGAGACCAAGCACCTCCGGCATTTGCTGCGACAACTATATTAATCGCTCCAGGAACAAGAAAAAGAGGTTTCTCTTTATCAATCGTATAAAGAACAGTCGATAAAATTAGTGCCGTTGTAAGGTTATCCGCAACAGGAGAGATGAAAAATGCAAGAAGCCCTGTGAGCCAAAACAACTTTTTATAGGTATAGCCTTTTGAGACAAGTTTATACTTCATAAGCTCAAAAACACCACGTTCGATGAGTGTTTCTATGTATGTCATAGCAACAAAAAGGAAGAAAAATATCTCTGCGATCTCTAAAATAAGAGTTTCAAGCTCAGTATGCATGGAATGAGTGTCCAATCCGTTTATAGCATAGTAAATCCCAATAAGCATAAACATAAACGTACCTGCAAAAAGTGCAGGTTTTGCTTTGTTTATCTCATATTTTTCTTCTGTAGCTATAAAATAGTACGCTATTATAAATACTGCTAAAGCGACTATACCCACCCAACTGGTAGTTAAATCTAATTCGTGCATTCCCTATCTCCTTAATTTTCTATGGTGTGTACACCAATAGATTTCCCTCGCCCTAATGCGGCAACAACAATTTCTCTTGCCGTTAATAAACGAAACTTAAGCAGTTTACCAATTTTTTCATTCAAAAGAGCATTAATTTGCCCTAAAGCCTCATCTAGACCTGCTTTCGTTCTAACAATTGAGACTTTGTCCCACATGATTTTACGAAGCAGATTTTTCTTCTCTTTGTCCTCTTTATAGCTCATAACCTCATCTACTACATCAAATTCTACAAACTCTTTTTTTGTATAATCTGTAAGGATATCCTCGACAGCACGCTTTGCAAAAACAAGTCCTTCCAAAAGTGAATTTGAAGCAAGTCTGTTAGCTCCATGCACTCCAGTAGAAGCCACTTCACCAATGGCATAAAGCGAATGAACACCCTCAACTCTTGCATGTAAATCTGTTTTTATGCCACCTATAGCATAGTGAAATGCAGGAGAAATAGGTACTCTATCTTGAGGTAAGTTGTAACCAAAATCTTTCATACGACTGTAGATATTTGGAAATCTTTTTACAAAGTACTCATAACTGAAATTTTTCATACAAAGATAAACTTCTGAACCAGTTTTTTGCTTATAATCATAGATTGCTTTACTGACGATATCACGAGAAGCGAGTTCACCTCGAGGATCATAATCAAAAAGAAATCTCCTTCCATCCTTATCTTCGATGCTTGCACCCTCACCTCTTAGAGCTTCTGTCAGTAAAAGCTTTTGCGCTCCATCATTACCTACATATACGGTCGGATGAAATTGCATCATTTCCATCATTTCTAACTTGAGACCTTTTAAAACACATAATCCTTGCATATCACCACTGATTGTCGGAGCATTTGTATGAAACTCATAAAGTGAACCCACCCCGCCGCTTGCGATAATCACTTTATCAGCGTAAATATTTCTCAGTTTTCTTTGATCAAGCACGGTCACACCATAACATTCAGCATCTTTTATAAGTAGATCCACAACTCTCGAATCACAAAGCATCGGATGAGGATTATGCTCTAGAAGAAAAAGGTGTACATATCTTCCCGTCGCATCTCCACCGGAGTGTAAGATTCTCTCTCTTGAGTGAGCCGCTTCTTTTGTATATAAAAGGTTGCCCTCGCTGTCTTTGTCAAATTCAAATCCCATATCGATGAGATTGTCTATAACAAGTCGAGAGTTTTGACTTAAAACATCTACAGCATCTTTATCGCACAGACCATCTCCAGCGTTGAGAGTATCTTCTATATGTAAGGGAATATCCTCTTTATCTACAGCGAGTGCAATACCGCCTTGTGCATAAAAACTGTTACATTTAAAGGTTTCACGCTTATTAATAATAAGCACTTTTTTCTCTTTTGGAAGATTCATAGCAGCGTATAGACCCGCTATTCCAGCCCCAACAATTATCACATCATATTTTATCATTTGCTATTTACTCTCGTTTGATTCGTGTCTTTTTCACCAATATAATATGGGGCTGCTTTATAGCCGCATCCAAATAAATTTAATGATAAGAGTGTTATAATAATGACATGAAAAATGCCAATCAGATTCTTTCTTCTTTGCAAAATAAACCTCAATTTTCAAAATTATCTAAATTTCGTTGTATCCAAAAAATTCAAGAACTTTTTCCCGCTCATCTCCAAAATATGATCGTGTATGGATATTTTAAAAACAGCGTCCTTAATTTCGTCCTCAGTCATCCTTGGGCTAAACAAGAGTTTGATATTATAATACAATCCATTAAAACACCTTTAAGACAAATGCCGCCGCAAGAGTGCTGCGAAGTCAGTATCTCGGATATCAGAGCTTATGTTTCTTTTAAACCGCACAAAGAAGACGATCTCCATGATGGTTGCAGTCATGACATACGCTACAAAGAAAGAGCCTATGCAGAGTTTGCGAATAATGCGCAAGAGTCAAAACTTCACAGTGTTATAGAAGATATCCGTAAGATTATCCATGATAAACACGATTAAAAACCTTCCCCAAACTGCAGGAATCTATCAGTATTTTGATGCAAAAGGACAGCTTCTTTATATAGGAAAAGCCAAAAATCTTAAAAATCGCGTCAAAAGCTACTGGATTCTCACTCCATCTTTACGTCCAAATTCATCACTGAATCCAAGAATTTTAAAGATGCTGAATGAAACGATATCGATGCATTATATTGTTGTTAATTCTGAACATGATGCACTTATTTTAGAAAACTCTCTTATCAAGCAGCTCAAACCAAAGTACAATATACTCCTTCGCGATGATAAAACATATCCTTATATTTATATAGATCAGACGCAAAGATATCCACGCTTTGAGATTACAAGAAAAGTGATAGATTCCAAAAATGTCAAATATTTTGGTCCCTATTCTGTGGGTGCGAAAGAGCTTCTTGACTCTATTTATGAACTTACAAAACTTGTGCAGAAAAAAAGTTGTCTTGGTGGGAAAAAAGCGTGTTTGTATTATCAGATTAAAAAATGTCTTGCACCTTGTGAATTTAATGTACAAGAAACTCTCTATCAAAAAGAGATAGATAAAGCGATAGGCTTTATAGAAAATAAAAAAGAACTGCTTAAACAACTCAAAGAAAAGATGTTTTTTTATGCTGATGAACTTCGTTTTGAAGAAGCAAATGAGATAAAAACAAGAATCCAAAAGATAGAAAAATCCAATATCTCCTCGCAAATCGATCTTGCAACAAACGATAATTACGATATCTTTGTTGTCTCGCACAGAGAAAGCCGAGCCGTTGTTGTAAGAATATTTATGAGAAACGGAAAAATTATCTCATCCTCGCATGATTTTATCTATCTCAATGAGGGCTTTGATAAAGATGAACTTTATTACCGCGCTATTATGGAGTTTTATGGAAAAGAAGTTCCACCTATCATCGCTCCTATCTTAGTAGCCGAGAGTTTTGAATCAGAGGAACTATTAAAGGAGTATCTCTCTATTTTATTTCAAAGAAAAGCTGAGATCAATGTTCCAAAAATAGGTGACAAAAAACGACTTATTGAGCTTGCTCTTCTAAATGCGAATGAACTTCTGAATAAAACAAAAGTCGATGATTCTTATGAACTTTCACGCTCTATACAAGAGCTCTATCAACTTCAAAGATTACCTCAAAGAATTGAAGTCTTTGACAACTCCCATATGAGCGGACAGGCAACAGTCGGGGCAATGGCTGTTTATGACAATGGAGAGTTTGATAGAAAATCTTATCGCAACTATCATCTTGAAGGGCGTGATGAGTATTCACAAATGAGAGAGATGCTCACGAAAAGAATAGAAAGTTTTGAAAAAAATACGCCTCCCGATCTTTGGGTTCTTGATGGTGGAACAACACTTCTCAGTCTCGCCATTGATCTTTTAAGCTCCAATGGAGTTTTCTTAGATGTTATAGCAATCTCTAAAGAGAAAATTGATGCTAAAAGTCATAGAGCAAAAGGGGAAGCAAAAGATATCGTTCATACAAAAGAGAAAAGTTTCAATCTTAAAACGACAGATAAAAGACTCCAATTTGTACAAAGACTCCGAGATGAAGCACATAGGCTTGCAATTACATTTCATAAAAAAACAAAACTCAAGCTTGATCAAGAAACTCAACTATTGTCCCTTCGTGGGATTTCAAAAGCAAAAATACAGAAACTTTTAAACTATTTTGGAACATTTGAAATGATAAAACATGCAAGTGAAGCTGATATTGCATCCTTATTGAATCAAAAAGATGCAAAAGGTATCAAAGATAGTTATAAATAAGTGATTTTTAGTTGATAATATGCTATATTACCCCCAACTTAGATTTTAAGGTTTTTTTATATGCATACGCGGGATGTAATAGATGAAGAGTATCACTTTGAGGGAAGAGCTATTGTAAGCGAAACTGACACGAAAGGTGTGATAACGTTTGCAAATAGAAAATTTTGTGAAATTTCTGGATACGAAAAAGATGAATTGATTGGTAAGCCTCACAATATTGTAAGACATCCAGACATGCCACGTATAGCATTTGCTCAAATGTGGCAAGATATTCAAGCAGGTAAGGCATGGCATGGTATCGTAAAAAATTTACGAAAAGATGGCTTGTATTATTGGGTTGAAACAGAGATTACACCGGTATTTGATGTCGAGGGAAAAATCATAGGTTATATTGCTGCACGAAAACCAGCAAATAGAAAAGATATAGAAGAAGCTCAAAACTTGTATAAAAAAATACTTGAAAGCGAAAAATAAGGAATCGGTATGCTTATTTACAACCATAAACAAGAGTTTACAGGGATCAACGAAAAAGATCTCAAGAGCCTAGGATTTAGAAACTTGGCAGATTTACAAAGTGAGTGCAACGACTTTGCTGACTTATTTGTCAAAAGACCTACTTATATTCATAATTTTAAAAACTTCAATTGGATCTATTATATTTTAAACTCAGATATCGGTGAAGCTAAAGTTATTATCAGTGCAAAGAACAGAGAGTTCAGTGCAACAATTGAGATAGAAACACTTTATTTAACAGATGAACCAAGTCAGCCTGCTTATGCCATTACTCTAGCAAAACTTAAGGCATTAGACGGCAGAGAGATAGAAGAAAGTAAACTAGGTCGGGCAAAGACACCTACAGAAAACATTGATTTTGAATCCGAAAATGAGGATATACCAAATCTTGAAAATGAAAAAGGTGTCGTACTTAGTGAGCCTGATCCTTTTGACACACCTCCAGTAGGTAATATCATTAATGACCCTTATGATTTTGATTTCAGTGCTCCACTTGAGATTGAAGATATCTATGTCCCAAGCGAAGCTAATGAAGAAAAACTCGATATCGGTAGTGACTTCGAATTTGGTAAATTTGAGGAGCGATCAGAAGATTTTTTACCACTCAAAGAAGAACCTAAAATAGACAAAATGCCGGATGAAAAACTAAAAACGAAACCGATGCTTGGAGACTATACAATCTCTTCGGATAGCGCAAATAGCGAATATATCAATAAGCTTCATGTTAGTAAAGATTATGTCTATAATCCACAAGTTGCATCTGATGAATTAGGTTTACCTGTTGATCTAATTGAAGAATTCATTGGTGACTTTATCCAGCAATCATATGACTTCAAAGAGGAACTCTACACTCACCTTGCAAATGACGAACTGAGTGATGTAAAACTTTTATCCCATAAACTTAAAGGTGTCGCAGCCAACTTAAGGATTGAAGATGCTTTTGAAGTGCTGGGCATTATCAATACTTCTTCCAACATGGATGAGATTAGAGCCACACTTGACCACTTCTATACAATAATCTCTAAACTTGAAGGCAAAGAACCTCAAGTAGAGTCACCTGAAGAAAAAATATCTGAGGACAAGATTCCTACTGCAGTTGAAACTTCCAAAGAAGATGATCTCTTTTTATTAAAAGATTTTGATGAAAAAGAAAAAAATATTCAAACACCATTAGCAAATGATGACGTCTATGATATAAATCTAAAATTTGATGAAAATGAACCTCTTAATTTAGAAGAGTATCCGCTTGAGACAATGGATATAGACGACTTAGACAGTTTTGTTGCACCCAAAGAAGAGTTTTATAAAATTCCAGCAGGGACAAACTTACCAATAGAAGTTCTTGAAACACTTGATTATGATAAATCAGCAGCTGTCAATGAGCTTGGTTTACCTTCAGATCTTATTGACGAACTTTTAGGAGACTTCAAAGAACAGGCAGAATCTCGTTTACAGGCACTTGAAACAGCTGTAGAAACCAACGATAAGACTGCTTTATATGATATTGTAATGAATATAAAGGGAACTGCAGATAATCTTAGAGTAACTAAAATCTCTCAAGTTTTAAAAGATCTTTTATTCATAGCTGATAAACAAGAAACGAAACAGCTACTAATTCGTTTGAAAAACTTCATAAATCAATTATAAGGAACTAGGACAATGCAAATAGGACTCAAAAACAGATTAAGACTAATAAGTTTATTCCCGATTATTATTCTTTTTTCATTGGCTTCGTATTATGTTTATAATGCATATATAAGCTATCAAGGTGCTGCTAAGCTACAGGCAAAGTTACAAGAGAACAGATATTTAACACACTTGCTTGACAATATATCGCGTGAACGCGGTATGACTATTATGTATCTTGGAAATGCATCTCAAACAACACATAACTCACTTATGGCTCAACGCGAGTTAGTAAATAAAAGTACCAAAGAGTATCTCTCAAATATAGGAACTTTAGCTGATTTACATGACCATTCCCATGGAACAGAAAACTGTCAAGCATGTAAAAACAGTGCTACTGTAAAATCTATTCTTCAAGAGATTATCAAAGTCAGAGGAACTGTAGATGCTCAAAAAGTAGATTTTGATACTATCTTCTACAAAACTTATGGTAAAGCTCAAGACACAATTTTAACAAGAATTGAAAATATTGCCCTTATACATGTAGATGAAAAAATCTCTTCACTTGCAACAGCTTATCTATCACTTGTTCGTGCACAGGAATATACAGCAGCCGAAAGAGATTATATCTCTTATACACTTGCTCGTTCTACTCCGCTTGAAACAGAACAGATTAACAAATGGCTCCTTTTTATAGGTAAAGCCGATTCAATAAACTACTCAGAACTGGATAAAGCAATCTCAGTTAAGCTTGATACCCTATTTAAAAGTGATGACAGCGCTGAGCTTAGTAGCGATATTACAGAAGAACGCTCAAATATCTTAGAGGTAGCGAAAAGTGGTAAGTATGACACCGAATCCGGTATCTGGTTTACTATGCTATCTGAAAAAGAAAATGTCATTACAGAAGGTAAAAAGGTTATCTTACAAGAGATGGATAGCAGAGCAAAGATTGTTCAAACAAATGCAATCCAAATACTTGCAATTGCTATTTCTATCTGGCTTATTTCAATAATTGTCGGTCTTCTTGGATTTTTACTCTCAAATGATATTGCTAGAAATATTAAAAATCTTGAATCCGTTTTAAAGCGTGTTGCAAAAGATACAGGAGAGGGTGAAGAAAATAGAAATATCAATCTTGATACCGCTTCAGGAACAACGCAAGCTTATCAACTTCTTGAAGATATCATAGAGCAGACTCGTAATGATAAAGAGTATGCGATGGAAGCAAGTGAAGCAAAATCGATGTTTCTTGCGAATATGTCTCATGAAATTCGTACACCACTAAACGGAATCGTCGGTTTTACAGAACTCTTAAAAGATACGGATCTTTCTTCAGAGCAGAGAGAGTTTATCGATATTATTGAAAAATCATCAGAAAATCTTCTTGAAATTATCAATAATATCCTTGACTTATCTAAAATTGAAAGCAATAAACTTGAAATCGAAGAGATAGTATTTAATCCAATCAGAGAATTTGAAAGTGCTGTTGAAGTTTATTCTGTTCGCGCATCAGAAAAACATATTGACCTTGGTTGTTACATCGATCCATACCTAGAGCGTCCTATTAAAGGTGATCCAACCAAGATCAAAGAGGTCGTTATCAACCTTCTTTCAAATGCAGTTAAATTTACAAATAGCGGTGGTAGTATTAATGTTAATATCCGTCGCATACCATCTGAAAATAGCGGTAAAATAAAAATAAAATTCGAAGTACAAGACAGTGGTATCGGTGTTACAAGTGAACAAAAATCACGAATTTTCGAGGCGTTTAGCCAAGCAGATACGTCAATTACTCGTAAATATGGTGGAACAGGTCTTGGTCTTACCATCTCCAGCAGATTTGTTGAGCTTATGGGTGGTATACTTGATTTGGAAAGTGAAGTCGGTCACGGAACAACATTCTTCTTTACACTAGAATTTGAAGAGATTGAAACTCTAAATGAGAGTAATCGAGGTGCATTTTCAAATATCAATGCCCTTATCCTTGACTCTGCAGTTAAAGAAAAAACACAGAGCAAGTATTTACGTGAGTATTTAGATTTTTATGGTGTAAGCTACACTTCATTCAAAGATCTTGGGGAGCTAAATAGACTTGAACAACAGATAAACTATGACCTCTTGTTTATTGATTACGATTTCTCTGATGAAAATGATTTACTAAATTTTAGTAAATCTCCGGAAGCTATGGTTTTGATTACAAAATCATACTATATGAAAAAGATTGAGACACTGGGCCTTAATATTTTTAAAACATTGTATGAACCTTTAACTACAACAAAGCTAAAAGCAGTTATTGAAAATTATGATGCATCGTCATTTAATGAACAAAAAAATAAAAAAGCTCGCCGTAAAGTTTTTGATGAAAAAAGTTCAAAATTTTCCGCATCTGCTCTCGTTGCGGAAGATAATGTAATCAATCAAAAACTTATAAAAAGAACTTTGGAAGATTTAGGCTTGACTGTTACATTAGCTAACAATGGACTTGAAGCATTTCAAAAACGTAAAAGTGGAAAATTTGATATTGTATTTATGGATATTCAGATGCCAGTTCTAGATGGGGTTGAAGCTACTCAGGAAATACTTGATTATGAAGAAGATTTCGACGTTCCCCATGTTCCTATTATAGCTCTCACAGCAAATGCTCTAAAAGGGGACAGAGAACGCTTTTTAAGTCATGGCTTAGATGAATACACTACAAAGCCTTTAGTACGTTCTGAGATTGTGTCTATCTTAAACCAATTTCTAAGCGATTTCATTGTCGATACAAGTAATTACAATGAAGAAATAATCACAGTTACGGAGACCGAAAAAGCCTCTGAGGAAGTGGAAGTAGTTTCTGAGCCTCTTAAAGATAGCTCTGATAAAATAGAAGAGATTAAAAGCGAGACTGAAAAGACTACAATTTTAGATGAAAAAGTAGTAATGACTCCAAAAGTGTATAAAGCAGATATCTTGTTAACAAAGAAGAATAAGATTGAAACAAAACTCTTTGCTCGTGTGCTTGAAGAATTGAAATACACTTATGAGATTGCAGACAATGTAACTGATATGAATGAAAAACTCAAACATAATAGATACAAACTAGCACTGTTTGATAAAGAATTGAGTGGACTTGATCTCGCAGAGCTTGCAAGCAATACTAAAGAGTTCGATTCAGAGATATACCTTGTTATGATGGTAGATCCTGCTAGTGAAGCGAAAGATACTGATGCTTTATATGTGCATGAAATAATCAAAAATATCGTAAATAAAGATCTACTACGTTTAGTGTTTGAAAAATTTGTTTAGCCAAGGATTAAGAGATGTCAGATAAAAAATTAAAAATTTTAGCAGTTGATGATGATATGATCAACCTTAAACTACTCAAGTCTATGCTCACAAAACAAGATAATATATCTGAAGTTTTAGAAGCAAGAAATGGCACTGATGCCATCGAAATACTCAAGTCCGTAAGTGATATAGATATTATCTTATTAGACATCATCATGCCGGTCATGGGTGGTATAGAGATGCTAAAGATTGTTCGTGCTGATGACAATCTAAAGCAACTACCTATTATTATGCTAACAACAGATGAAACAAAAAAGAGTGAAGCTCTCGAAAGTGGGGCAAATGGTTTTTTAATGAAGCCTGTCCGCGCGCATGATCTCATAGAACAAATAAGTAGACTTTCTATCTAGTAGCTATAAGCTACTAGATAAGTGCTAATTTTAAAACCTCTTCTATTCTCTTAACTCCGATGATTTCGATGTCATCTTGAACCTCTTTTGGTATATCAATAAGGTCTCTTTCATAATTCTTTTGTGGAATCACAGCTTTTGTCATCCCTGCTTTATGTGCAGCAATAAGTTTTTCTTTTAGTCCACCAATAGGCAGGACATCACCACGAAGAGAAACCTCACCAGTCATGGCAAGGTCTGAGCGTACTTTTTTAGAGCTTAGAATAGATGCCATCACGGTTGTCATGGCAATACCTGCACTTGGACCGTCTTTTGGAGTTGCACCATCTGGAACGTGTACATGTAAGTCATATCTTTTATAGACTTCGCTAGCATCGAGCCTAATATTTTTCTCTTTTTCTTCAAATGTCATAGGAATGTTCTCAGCAGAAATTTCAAGTTTTCCCTCATCGATAAGTGTCTTTACAACACTTAATGCGATTCTAGCAGACTCTTTCATAACTTCACCAAGACTACCGGTGATCTGCATATTTCCTTTACCTTTAATACGTATAGTCTCGATTTTCAGCACATCTCCACCGACACTTGTCCATGCAAGACCATTCACAATTCCAATGACAGGGATTTTGTCAGTTTTTTCAATCTCAAAAACACTTTTATCAAAAAACTCTTTTAGATTTTTTACAGAGACAGACACTCTGGTAAGCTCGTGATTTTGTAGCAACATCTTTGCAACTTTGCGGGTCAAGTCTGCGATACGACGGCGAAGATTTCTTACGCCTGCTTCACGCGTAAACTTATGGATAAGTTCTTGAAGGGCTGGCTTTGAAACAGTCAGTTCTGAACTTTTCAGTCCATGTTTTTTTATCTCTTGAGGCAATAAATAACGCTTTGCGATCTCAAACTTCTCTTGAGGTGTATAACTACTGACTGTTATAAATTCCATTCTATCACGAAGCGGTGCCGGAATACTTCCAACATCATTAGCAGTCGCTATAAAAATCACATCTCGAAGGTCAATATTGAAGTTGAGATAATAATCTCTAAACTCTTTATTTTGTTCAGGATCAAGTATCTCTAAAAGAACAGCGGTAGGATCACCTCTATGTGAGCGTGCAACTTTATCTATCTCATCAAGAACGATAACTGGATTCATCTTTTTAGCATCTATAAGTCCTTGAACGATACGCCCAGGCATAGCACCTATATATGTACGTCTGTGTCCACGAAGCTCATTAACATCTTCAAGTCCGCCAAGCGCAATACGCACTAGTGGACGATGAAGCGCTTTTGCTATTGAGTTTGCAAGAGATGTTTTACCAACACCTGGAGGTCCGTTAAAACAAAGGATCGCTCCTGCAGAATTTTCATCTTTTTTTCCTCTAAGTTCAAGTAGTTCTTTAACTGCAAAATACTCGACAATTCGCTCTTTTGGTTTTTTAAGTGAAAAATGATCTTCATCAAGCTGTTTTTCAACATTTTCAATTTTTAACGCTTTTTTTGCCATCTCGCCAAATGGAATATCAAGCGTCCATTCTAAGTAGCTTTGTATCATCCCCGCATCAGCAGAATCCGGATGCATTCTTGCGTAACGCTCTATCTGTTTGTTGATCTCTTTATAAGCATCTTCACCCATTTTAGGTTTTTTAGCAATAAGCTTTTTGCGATACTCTTCTATCTCTTCATCCCGCTGAGAATCAACGCCAAGCTCTCTTTGAATCTGTTTTAACTGCTCTTTTAAGAAGTACTCTTTATTCACTTTTTCTATTTTAGAGTGAACTTTACTTCTGATCTCTTTTTGAAGCTTATTTGCTTCGATCTCTTCGATAAGATAGTCTATAAGTATCAAAAATCTTTCTTCTACATTTGTCTCTGAAAAAAGTTTATATGCCTGCTCTTTTTTGAGTTTAATACTGCTACAGATAAGATCTACAATACGATTATATTCGTGATTATCTTCTATCGTACGTAATAAGTCAGGCGGGAAATAACCGCTGACCTGAGAAAGCGCACGCACTTTTTCTCTGACAACTTCCAAAACAGCATCGAGTCTAAGCTCATTTGCCACACTTGAATGCAATACATTTATACTTGCAATCATAGGTGCATCACTCACATGTGAAAGTAATTCTCCGCGTGCAAGACCTTGGAAAAGTACTTTTACTCTTCCATCAGGCAAAGCAACTTTTCTCATAATCGAGCCTATAACACCTACTTTATAAAGTGAATCATAATCTCGTTTTCCCTCATGCTCAGGCTTTGTTGAACACACAATGACTAAAGTATTTTCATCCATCGCTTTATTTGCAGCAGCGATATTTTTCTCATCACTTAAAAAAAGTGGAGAGATCATAAACGGATATAAAAATATTTCATCTTCAGCAATAACGGGAATATTCGCAGGAAACTCGCTAAAGTTACTTAATTGCATTATTTTTTTGCTCCATCATCTGTAACATTATCATCACCTTGAATGCTATTTCTTGAAACGACACTTTGTGTTTTTGGTATCATAAAATCATACCAACTCGAAGTTCCATCACCCTCAAACCACTCTCTATACCATGCAGTATTTTCACGATCTATCTGATCCCATTGGATCCATGTCTGTTTTTCTACGTCTCTATAAAACTTTGCACTTTTAGGCTTATCAACTCTATCATAAAGCGATGCGATACTCTCGTAAAGTGCAGCTTGAGCTAGATACTGTTTTGTAAGCATCGTGTCTACAAGCGGATAATATATAGAATTTGGATATTTAATTTTAAAGTTCTTTGAAGCTTGTATTGCATCATCTATTCCTGCTTGATCACGGCGAGGATGAGGAAGAGCAAGATATTTTGCTTTCACTGACATATATTCCGAATACTCTTTTTCATTTGGATTTGCATATCTTTTGATATATTCATCCAAAAAGTGATCAGCTAAAATATACTCATCATTTTGCATATGTGCAACTGCCAAAATCAGCGTTGCTTCACGAAGGAGAGGTGATCCAATATGCTCACCTTGAAGAGAACTGTAATAGTTGTCTGCCCTGTCAAGATTACCTATCGAGACATTTTCAACTATTTTAGAGTACCAATACATTGCTGGCTTATTGTATTCATCGTTATCATCTTTACTACATCCAGTAAAAATAATAAAAATCAAGAGTAATGGGAATAATGTTTTTGCTAGTATCAAAATAAATCCTTCTTTTTGTTAAGAGTGTTATTTTATCGAAAATAATTGTTACCCTACATTAAGTGGCAACTAAATTAATGCAAATGTGCTACAATAATACCTATGTTCATTCTAAAGGTTTATTTATGATATTTGAGTTAAAAAGTCCGTTGTTAGGTTTTGAAAACATCACAAAGATGGAGTTAAAAACGATAGATGATGTTTTTGCAAGACTTCAAGTTTTGGATATGAATGAGCCATCTTTTACCCTAATAAATCCCTTTGTTCTACGTGAATATAATATTGACATTCCAACAGCTGTTCAAGAACTTCTCGAGATCAACGAAACTACAAATTTCCTTGTTTATAATATGCTTATCGTTGCAACTCCCATAGAAGATTCATATGTAAATTTTGTAGGTCCTCTTATTTTCAATACCGACAATAGTACTATGGTTCAAGTCATCTTAGCCGACAACTCTCCATATGGAGTCTCTGAAAAACTATCAAATTTTTTACAAAAAGACTAAGTCATGAAAGAAAAAATAACCCTTATCGGTAATGGAAATATGGCATATGCCATTGCTGCTGGACTTATCTCAGAATATGAAATAGAGCTTGTCGGACGAGATATGCAAAAACTTATCAAGTTTGAAGAAAAACTACAAAGGAGTATCACAAAAACTCTTTTTGTAAACTTCGATGCAACTGATAAAACGCTCATACTTTGTGTTAAACCTGCAAACATCACAGCTATGAAAACACTCATCTTGGGTGAAGCAAAAACTCTTTATTCTGTCCTTGCCGGTACAGCTATCGAAAAACTAAAACTCAATATTCAGGCAAAAAATTATGTAAGAGCAATGCCAAATCTTGCAGCAAACATCGGAAAATCTATGACTACGCTTACCGGTGAGACTGCTTGCATGAATGAAGCCATCACTATATTTAGTGCTATTGGAGCAACTCTTTGGGTATCTTCACAAAAAGAGCTTGACATTGCTACAGCACTTGCAGGAAGTGGACCGGCATATCTTTCTCTCATCGCAGAAGCATTAGCAGATGGCGCAGTGAAACAAGGCCTTAAACGTGATGATGCGATGAGTTTGATGCGTGGACTTTTTTTAGGTTTTAGTGAAATAATTCAAGATGTCCACCCTGCACTTCTAAAAGATGCAGTCATGAGTCCAGGCGGGACAACTGCTGCAGGTTATAGTGCTATGGAAGAAAACGGCGTCAGAAATGGATGTATAAAAGCGATCGAGGCTGCGTATAAAAAAGCTACTGAGCTATAAGGATTTGCATGCAGAAAAATGTAAGGCAGAAAAGCCTTACATGTAAAGAATTTAGAGCTTTGGACCAGCCGATGAAAAATCAAATGCGCTGTCTTTTGTTTGGTATTTATGGAAGTTGTTTATAAACATAGATGCAAGCTTTGTCGTTGTAGCATCATAAGCCGCTTTATCTTCCCAAGCATTACGAGGATTTAAAACATTTGGATTAATCTCTCCAAGAGTTTTTGGAACCTGTAGACCAAAGATATCTGTTGTATCAAACTCAGAGTTATTGATACTTCCATCTAAAATAGCATTGATACAAGCACGAGTATCTTTGATGCCCATACGCTTACCGACACCATATCCACCGCCACTCCAGCCAGTATTTACAAGATATACGTGTACGCCATGTTTGTCTATTTTTTCACCAAGAAGTCTTGCATAAACTGTTGGATGAAGAGGTAAAAACGCTTCTCCAAAACAAGCGCTAAACGTTGCAACAGGCTCAGTAATTCCGCGCTCAGTTCCAGCGACTTTTGCTGTATATCCACTTAAAAAGTAGTACATTGCCTGTTCTTTAGAAAGTTTACTTACTGGAGGAAGAACACCAAAAGCATCCGCTGTTAAGAAAATAATATTTTGAGCATGTCCGCCCATCAAAGATGGCTCATGGTTTTCGATGTGCTCGATTGGATAAGAAACACGGGTATTTTCAGTTTTTACACAACTAGCATAATCAACAGCACCCTCACAGTCAAACATAACATTTTCTAAAAGTGCACCTTTTCTGATAGCACCAAAAATTTCAGGTTCACTTGAAGGGTCAAGATTGATGACTTTTGCGTAACATCCACCCTCAAAGTTAAACACACCCACATCATCCCAGCCATGTTCATCATCACCAATTAAACGGCGCTGTGGATCTGTAGAAAGTGTTGTTTTACCCGTTCCACTAAGTCCAAAGAAAAGTGCAGTATCGCCATCTTTGCCTATGTTTGCAGAACAGTGCATGGAGAGTTTCCCCTCTAATGGCAACCAGTAGTTCATCATAGAGAAGATCCCTTTTTTGAGCTCTCCACCATACCAAGTACCGCCGATAATCGCTATATTTTCTTCAATGTTAAAAAGCACAAATACTTCAGAGTTAAGACCATGCTCTTGCCATTTTTCATTGACTGCTTTACATGCATTAAAGACTGTGAAATCAGCTTTAAAACCTTGAAGCTCCTCTTGTGTAGGACGAATAAACATATTTGTTACAAAATGAGATTGCCATGCAATCTCTGTGATAAAGCGGATAGAGCGTTTACTTGCAGGACTAGCACCAGTATAAACATCTGTCACATAAAGATCTTTACCTGAAAGTTGAGATTTTGAAAGTTCGAAGAGCTCCTCAAAGATCTCTTTATCGATCTTTTGGTTGACATCTCCCCATGCAATATATTCGTTTGATGGTTCTTGATTGACAAAATATTTATCCTTAGGACTACGGCCTGTAAAAATACCCGTGTCTACAGTTGTTGCTCCACTTTGGGTCATACTGCATTCGCCGTTTTCAAGCTCATGCTTAATCAACTCATCAAAACCGAGGTTATGATATATTTTATTTATATTGTTTAGTCCAAGTTGTTCTAAGTGCGTAGAATCGATCATATGTCACCTTCATTATTTTTGCAATGTTTATGAAAACATTTTAAGTTTGAAATTATACACTTTCATTACCTAAATTAAAAGTAAAAGAATAAATTTTATAAATATTTACAAGAGAAGAAAAGAGAAGCTCTCAAGAGAGCCAAACTTTAGGTTATAAATGTAAAAGAGGTTCATCCTAAAGTATTATCAGTTATCTCAAATCACCTCTTTATGATACAACTTCCTATAATATTTTAATACTCCCATTTTTGCGATATCATTAAATACTAACCATACAAGTGCATATGCCCACATTGCCGCCGCCCATTTCCAGCCAATAGGTTCCATAAAACCAAAGCCATAAACAGCGATCACCGTTCCAATAATTCGACTAGCAAAGGTAGCTATAAAAAGTTTCATAGAAGGATATGGACGTTTAAAGAACCAGTCGTCTATCCTTGTATTGTAAATAGTTCCGTGCCCTGCAATAACAAGTTTTGCAAAAAAGAGGAATCAATCCGACAAAATGATAGTTATCCTCCTCTGGAGTTTTATACCCCACACCAAGCGTTCTAAACCCGCGAGATGCAAAAAGCTCAACTTGTACCGATGCTTCTTTGACATCAAACTCTTTATCATCACACTGAGCGATAATGATCTGCGGAGCGCCTTTTGTTACGATAATTTCGTTCTCACCAAGTTTATAAAACCCTTGAGTTCTTTTATGCACAGGATCAAAAGGAAGAAACTTTTGCAGTATATATGCCGCCCTTTTCTCTTCTAAAGAACTCTTATGCATATACTCAAAAATGGGCTTTTCTATGGGATCGTTATTTTCCTCTTTACTTGCCAACGTCGCATACAACATCAACTCATCTTTAGTATAGTTACCGACCATATATGGCTCTGCCAAACTCATAGAGTTTTGTGTCAGTGTCCCTGTTTTATCTGAACACAAAATATCCATTCCCGCGAGTTCTTCTATAGCTGAAAGGTGACTGACTATTGCATCTTTTGCTGAGAGTGCACGTGCACCTATTGCCATAGTAACGGTTAAAACAGCCGGCATTGCAACAGGAATAGCAGAGATAGTGAGGACAAGAGCAAAGATAAGGAGTTCAACGGTGGGCTGGCCAGTTTTGATGCCGTGATAGATGATGATAGAGATCATAAGCAGTGTCAAAATTATAAGAAAATTGCCTACTTTGATGACCATCTTTTGAAAGTGGCTGTGTTCTTCCTGTTGTGCTTTTGCGACAAGCCCGACAGTCTTTCCAAAATAGGTATCTTTAGCTGTCTTACTCACGCGGGCAATCATCTCGCCTTGCTTTATGATGGCATTTGCATAAAGCTCATCGCCGACATTTTTATATACAGGCAGAGACTCTCCTGTAAGTGCGGATTGATCGACTAAAAGTGCTTCATCCCCTTGTATAAGGGTTACATCCGCGGCTACTATATCACCGATTTTTATCTTGATAATATCATCTGGCACAACCAATTTCGCGTCAACCTCTTGCCAACGTTCATCACGAAAGACAAGCGCACGTCTCGCTAGCCTCTTTTTTAAAACAGCTATGGCATTGAGGGCTTTGGATTCTTGATAAAAATCGACTAACGCATTGACAAAAAGCAATACAAGGATGATCGTAAGATCTTCGTATTTTTTTGCAATGGCTGAAAGAATGATGGCAACTTCTATCATCCACGGGATAGGCCCCCAAAATCTTCTAAAGAGACGTAAAACCCAACTCTGCGTTTTTTCATCCAGCTCGTTATAACCATATTTTTTTATTCGTTCTTCTGCTTCTTTGGCACTGAGACCTGTCAACTTTTCGGCCATGAAAAACTCCTTAAGAGATTTCAGCCATTATAACGCGATTTTATCTCTCTAGCGCAAACTACTCCGCTGCTAAACGCCCATTGGAAGTTGTATCCGCCGAGTTCTCCTGTCACGTCTGTGACTTCGCCTATGAAGTAGAGTCCATCGACTTTTTTACTCATCATACTTTTACCATGTAAGCCCTCTGTTTTCACGCCGCCTCGGCTTACTTCAGCTTTTGTAAAACCAAAATTTCCAGCAGGTGCAAAAGGATATTTTTGGATTAATTGAAGATTATCGATATCCTCTTTGGCTAATTTATTGCAGGGTTTATCTTCTACATGTAAAGTTTCAAGTAAAGCTTTTGAGAGACGTTTTGAGAGATTCAATACTGAGGAAATATTTTTTTTAGAGTTTTTTATCAGTGCATTGATATCACGTTCTGGTAAAAAGTTTAGAAACATATTTCCTTTTTTCCAGTAAAGCGAAGCACTCAAAACTGCAGGTCCACTGATACCGCGATGTGCAAAGAGCATCTCTTCACGCAGTTTTTTGCCCTCCACGTCTATCTCCACCTCAGCACTGATACCACTAAGTTCTTTCATCCAAAACTGATCTTTTTGAAGCGTCAAACCCACAAGGGCAGGAGAAAATTCTGTGACTTCATGCCCAAACTGTTTTGCGATCTGGATGCCGATATCTGTTGCATTGAGCGTCTTATAACTCACACCGCCAGTTGCGACGATAAGATTTTTAGTCTGGTATTGGGTTCTTGAAGTTTTGACAACAAAGATATCAGCATCTTTGCTTACATGTAAGATATTTTCACCGAGAAAGTATTGTGTATTTTTTGTCAGGCGACGAAAGATAGAGAGTATCTCATCACTGCTTTTTTCACAAAAGTAGTATCTACTTTTACGGATAACTGGTTTGAGACCATTTTCATGTAAGAACTCTAAAAGTTCCTCTTTTGTAAAATGTGAAAGCACCGAAGAAACAAAGTTCTCATCACCAAGGTAGTTATTCTCAGTAACTTCAGTGTTTGTAATGTTGCATTTTCCCCCGCCAGAGATCTTTATCTTCGCACCGACATTTGCATTTGCATCGATAACGCCGACTTTCAAATCCTTGCAAGATGCAAGCTCAGCCGTACACATCAGTCCGCTAGCACCTGCTCCAAGTATCAAAACATCATACATTTTAGCGCTTTAAAAGTCGAAGAGACAAAAGTCCTGATATCACCGCAACGTATGTGATATCATCCATAGAAACCTCTTTTTGTGCAAGGAGAAAGTGGATCATCACAAGCACCATACCAAAGTAAAAAAGTTTATGCCAAGAAGAAAATCTTTTATATAAAAACGGTATCGAGGTAAAAGCCATCATAAAAAAGATCAAAAATGCCGCAAATCCAAACCACAAAAATAGATGTTCTTGCATCGCACCATATATTTCATGGTAATTAAAATGATGTTTTATACCGACGAAAACGCTTACATGTAAAAGAAGATAAAAGAATCCAAAAAGTCCTAGCTCTTTTCTGTACTTTAAAAAATCGATCGTTAGAAAATTGCGAAGAGGTTTGATGGCAAGTGTGATAATGAAAAGATTCAACGCAGTTTTCGCACTCACGTCTTGAACAAACTTCCAAAAATCCGTAGGATAACCGCCGATATCTATGTGAAAATATTGGCTTATGTAAGCCGCCAAGACAGAAGGCCAATGCCAGCCAAGCGAGAATGAATAGCGAAACGATATGTAAAAAAGAGGCATCAGTGCCAAAAGTGTGATTAGTGTTCTCATGGCGCAATTATAGGATATTATTTCTCAAAATACCTTTTAGCCCTTTCTTGAAAACGCTCTTTTTCTGTAGTGGTTTATCTTCTCATAATTGATCTCCAAAATCAGAGCCAAGATTAAGACCGCCGTGAAAAATGCCGATGAACCAACTGTTCCCAGATGAAGTCCGCCATGATCAAGAGGTTTTGTAAGCAAGTCTCCAAAGGTCGCACCAAAAGGACGAGTGAGGACAAAAGCCAGCCAAAAGAGAAAGATTTTGGATATCTTTGTGTAATAGTTGAGCACGACCAAACTCAAAAGCACTATGGAAATAAGCGTCGCACTCTGAACAAAACCGATGCCAAGATCATCCGCCAAGAAATCCCCAGCCGCAGTTCCTAAAGTATTTGCGATCAAAAATGCGATCCAATAATATATTTCAGAAGGAGTCGTATAAATCTTCTCCACTGAAAGTGTCCCATCTTTTTTATACCAAAAGTACAAAACAAACCCGAGCAAAGAGACAAGGATGAGGGAACCCACAGCATATCCGAGTCCAAGGGTACGGTCAATAAAATCCGATATCGCCGTACCGACAATCGCCGTAGCTGTAAAGGTCAGCCAATATGTAAGCGGTTCATAGCGTTTGAGCGAGAGTTTGATGCTTAAAAAAAGTAAAAAGATTGCCATAAAGATAAGAATCGTCGTCGCATATCCAAGATTAAATGTCATAGAAAACATATCTGCACCCGTTTCACCAAGCGTTGTAGAAGCGATCTTAATGATCCAGTATAGGATGATAATTTGAGGGACTCTGGTATCAATCATATTTTTCGTCATATATACTATCCTTTTCTCTTAATGATTTATTTATTCTAGAAGAAGTAAAACAATCATCAGACAACATCTTCACGAATTGGATATAATTTCGCCTAATGAAACCATCCGTATAGATGATGGGTAAAATTTTTAAAAAGTGAAAACATATGAGCAAAAAACTACACATCGTCTCTTTGGGATGTACGAAGAATCTTGTCGATACTGAAGTGATGATGGGACGATTACAAAACTATGAACTCACCCAAGATCAAAGTGACGCGGATGTTATCATCGTCAATACTTGTGGATTTATCGACGCGGCAAAAGAGGAATCGATCAATACGATTTTAAATCTTCATGACGCAAGAAAAGAGGATTCCCTTCTTGTTATGGCTGGATGTTTAAGCGAACGTTATCAAGCTGAACTCGTCCAAGATATGCCAGAAGTTGACCTTTTTACAGGTGTTGGCGATTACGAGCGCATCGATGAGCTTTTGGCAAATAAAAAATCCCAGTTTTCAGAACAAGTTTATCTCATCGACGGCGCTGAGCGCGTAGTTACTGGTTCAACTTACCACGCTTACATCAAGCTCTCAGAGGGTTGTAACCAAGTATGTAGTTTTTGTGCCATTCCCTCTTTTAAAGGCAAACTCAACTCCCGTTCTCTTGACTCGGTTGCAAGAGAAGTGGAAGGTTTAGTTAAAAAAGGGTATTATGATTTTAGCTTTGTTTCTCAAGATAGTTCTTCATACTTAAGAGATAAAAAGACCATTGACGGACTTTCACTTCTTATCAGCCGTATTGAGCTTATTGAAGGTGTGAAAAGTGCGAGAATCTTGTATCTTTACCCATCGACGACTTCACTCAAACTGATTCAAAACATCGGCAAGTCGAAAATCTTCCATAACTATTTTGATATGCCGATCCAACACATCAACGACGATATGCTTCGTATGATGAAACGCGGTTTTGGCAAAGAAAAAACTATCGAACTTTTAGAGGCAATGAAGGCGCTTCCAAACTCATTTGTAAGAACAAGCTTCATCGTCGGACATCCAAATGAAACACAAGAGATGTTTGATG
The DNA here is from genome assembly GCA_036171835.1 of Sulfurimonadaceae bacterium. Classification (GTDB taxonomy): domain Bacteria; phylum Campylobacterota; class Campylobacteria; order Campylobacterales; family Sulfurimonadaceae; genus Hydrocurvibacter. Next base: position 30,003 of record JAVHRU010000056.1, read on the forward strand.
AGATGTGTGAATTTGCCGCATCTTTTGGTTTTGATAGAATGAATATTTTTAGTTACTCAGATGAAGAAACCACTCCGGCGTACGATATGAGCGACAAAATCGATAAAAAAACGATTGAAAAACGTGCCAAAATCCTTGGGAAAATTGCTTCTACATGTGAAGTAAAAAGCTTAGAATTAGAAGTCGGTAAAACCGTCGAAATTATCATCGATGGGGAGAGTGAAGAGAGTGAATATTTCCTAAGTGCGAGAAAGCTTCTCTGGGCTCCGGATATTGACGGTGAACTTTATGTCAACGACAGAGAACTTGACGCGGATCTTGAGTTTGGAAAGATCTATCAGGCAACCATCACTTCACTCGCCGGAACAAAACTTTTATGTACTGTGAACAATGCTTAACCCTCAAGATATTTCTCTTTTAAAAAGCTCAAAAAATCTTCTCGCCTTTTCAGGCGGAGCTGATTCTACTGCTCTATTTTTCATCTTGCTAGAAAATGAGATCCCTTTTGATATCGCTATTGTCGATTATGCCATGAGAGAGCAAAGCAAAGAAGAAGTCTCCTACGCGCAAGAGTTGGCACTTACATATAAAAAAAACTGCCATCCTTTCGAAGCGGATGAAATAGCAACTAACTTTGAAGCTGAAGCCAGAAGGATTCGATACGATTTTTTTGAAGAACTTATTCTTACTTATGGATATGAACACTTGTTAACTGCCCATCATCTGGGCGACAGACTCGAATGGTTTTTTATGCAACTGTGCAAAGGAGCGGGTTGTGCAGAACTCAACTCACTCTCAAAAATGACGCAAAAAGATGGCTATAAACTTCTGCGTCCGCTCTTACATGTAAGCAAATCTGAGCTTATTGATTACCTCAAAATGAATGATAAAAGATGGTTTGAAGATGAGACAAACGAAGATATAAGTATCAAAAGAAATGAGTTTCGCCATCTACATGTAAGCCCTCTTTTGGAAAAATATAGCGAGGGAATTAAGAAGAGTTTTCTCTATATGGATGAGGACAATAAGGCACTTATAGAAGATATCAAGCTCTTACATGTAAAGGAACTTTACTCTTTTGCAAAAACAAAAAATACTAACAGTGACCTTTACCATATTGATAAAATATTAAAGCGTTTAGGCATTATGATAAGTGCTAAAGTAAGAGCTGAGTTAAAAGAGAATGCTGAGAGTGTCATATCAAGAAAATATATTGTCGCCAAGACAGAGATGCAAATTTTCATCGCGCCCTATCTCTGCCATACAAATATGGATAAAGAGTTCAAAGAGAGATGCAGAGTTTTGAAGATCCCCCTAAAACTGCGCCCTTATCTTTTTTTAAATCAAGAACTTTTAGAAGAGATCATTCTTCTGTAAGATTTACGTCTACTTTTAGAGGCGCTGGTGCAGTTGAGCTCTCTTTTTTTGCCGCCGTCTTACTTTCATTGATATCATCATTAAGGTTATAAACACGCATCGTAAAAGATGAAACGATAAACTCTCCCTCTTTTTGAAAATGGATAGGAAAGTTGACGCCTATAATCCAGTTTGCCTTATTTAGACTATCCAAAAAGTTATAAAAGACAACCGGAGAATCTATTTTCGACGTCGCATTCACTTCATAAAGATCAAACGGAGTTTGTCTATCAACTTTTGCAAGTTTCGAAAGTGTTAGATTTTGAAAATATTTTTTATTTTCTGCTATAAATTTAGCTTGATTAAAACTGTTTGCAAAGGCATTAACAACACTTCTATGTTTTGCCTGAAGAGACTTTAACTGACTGAGTGTATTATTATTGAACTGCTCAAACTGACTAAGTTCAGCAGCATGTTTGTTAGTCACATTTCGTGCAAGTCTATATTCCTGACCTGAGGGGATCAAAACAAAAAATGCAAATAGAAGGACAAAAAGAAGCAAAAATATTGTGATTGAGAGTAAATAAACACTTTGACGGGACATTTTCACTGATTTCATTTTAGTAACTCTTCATCGTCAAGTGTATTTGTCGAAACAAAACTAAACCAGCCATTCTCTGCTTGATAAAAACTTGTATACGTATTGTTAAATATCGAACGCAAAGGAGCTTGGAGTAAAAATTCATACACCTCTTTGCTTGGCGTCGTGCCTTTCATGACTAGAGAATTTTTATTGAGCTCCACCTCTGAAAGTGTAATACGATCAGGAACAAGATCAAAAAGATTTTTGACACTCTCTTTTAAAACACTATTTTCAGTCACAACTTTTTCAGCTCTGTCGCTTTCTTGCTCGATGATATGTATCTGATGTTGCATCTTTACTGTTGAACTCTTCAGCTCAACTTTTTTCGTCTCAATTCTTACAACACTCTCTTCAAAAGTGTAAATCTTTAGCTTTAAAAATCCATATGTTAAAAAAAGCATCGCGATTGAGATAGTAAAAAAGAGTAATACAAGTTGTAACTCATCTGAAAGTACTTGCTTTGATCTAGGTTTTATATAACTTCTGGTCATATCTTTTCCCTCTTTGCTAAGTCAAATACCTCAGTGGATATATCTACCTGACGCACATATACTTTTAAAAAGAGTTCCTCTTCAAGATAGTTTTTCAAAGTATTATCTATATCACATGCAGTAGCGATATAGACCGATTCTATAAAATTATTTTCATATTTTTCATCTGTATAGTAGGTTTTCAGTGCATTTTTTATTGCACTAAAACGTTTATATTCCTCATTAAATCCAGCACTATGAACGTCATCTTTTACACTCAAAAGATCTGATTTAGTTTCTTTATTTCCAACTTTTATCTCTGTAAAATCCTCAAACTCATCCATAGAATCAAGATCTTGTATGTTTGTCAAATCATCAAGATCTGAAAAGCCATCATCAACATCAATATCTTCAAGGTTGATAGACATTTGGTCATCGTCAAAATTGAGTTCGGCTTTTTCATCACCCATCATAAGTTCACCCTCAAGTTTGTCATTTTTAACATCTGCAAACTCAGCATATTTCAGCTTCGAATTTTCAAACACTGCAATACTCATACTTTCATCTTGAATCAGCACATAAAGTGTTGCCTGCATCGAAATTTTATCTTTGAAAAAATTTTCTATAATACTAAAAGGTGAAAATACAAAATCAAGTCCCAAAGAGCTATATTTTTTCTCTAACGTACTGAGATCGATTTTGGATGTATAACTGCTCCAGCTATCATAGCAAAGTGTTGTAAATGTATCTTTGTCACTTGATTTTAAAAACTCATCTACTTTACAAGTAGGAATAGCTCCCTGATGCAATGAATAATCAAGAAAAGAGATATAAGAAAAAGGTGATTCAGACGTAAAAGAGTGGATAAAAGAAAGCATATTATGCGAAAGCTCTTCTCCCTCAAAGACTTTCACTCGAGTATCTTTAATTTTACTTCCCTTTAAAGTATGAATGCTCACATGAGTCTTCATACTTGATGCAACAATACTAATATATATCTTCAAATACAGACCATGCATTATCTTAGAAAGTATCATTCATCTCCTTGCACAACGGGTGAGCCTTGTTGTAATTTTGCATCTTTAGCGCACTTCCAAGTTTTGTATATATCTGCGTCGTCGCCATGGACGAGTGACCTAAAAGTTCACTAACATCGACAATTCTCGCATTATTATTTAAAAGTGCCGTCGCATAAGAATGACGTAACTGGTGCGGAGTGACTTTTAAAGAAACCCGCTCAAACACCTTAGTAATCGTATATCTTAAACTATTTTCGCTTAATTTTTGGCTATTTTTTTCAAAAAGGTATGTTTTAGGAGCTCTCTCATCTCTATAAACCTCTAAAAGTTTGGCAGTTGATGAAAGAAGTGGAATATCTCTTTGTTTATTTCCTTTTCCAACAACACGAATCCACTCAAAACCGATATCATCAAGTCTCAAACCAGTCAGTTCAGAGATACGAAGACCAAGAGTATAAAGCATAATAACAACCAGACTTTCCTCTTTATCTGCGTGGCTGAGTGCTTCCATAATATGCTCATGCGGGATCGGTTTAGGAAGCGTTTTTGGTACTTTTATACTATCATCCGCTTTGAGTGTAATATGTTCACCTTGAGTAATCAAGAACTCACTAAAAGAGCGAATAGCACTAAGCTTTTTTGCAATAGTTTTTTGTTTTAAAGAAGCAATAATAATGCGATAAGGCATAAGATTAAAAACAGTTGTAAAAGATTTTTTTTCTATTTCTATATATGATAATGCCTCTTTTAAAACCTCATCATATGTTTTAAGTGTTAGATCTGAGTAACCTCGTACTTTTTCGAGATAGATTAAAAAATCTTTTTTATATTGAAGTAGAGATTTTTTCATTAATTTTTATAAACTCGTCTCGATAATGAGTCGCCTCTTTGACCAAACTCTTATCTGTTATAACACTTGAAGAGAGCTTAACATATCCTTGGATCACAATTTGACTCATCATTCTCATTCTAGCTCTATCTGCATCACTGATATTTTCTGTCCTAACAAGAAGATTTATTTCACTGAGATATGTTTTCGCCTGCTCTATATATTGCTTATATTCTAAAGCTATTTTGGATTGTGCCATGATCGTAGAGGCCATGCGATTATAATTATTTAGCACAAATGCATCTTTAGCAAGAGAGAGCGATTTATCGTATCTGCCTAGAGAATAAAAATATTTTGCTTCAAAAGATTTTTCATAAGATGGATTAAGAAGTATATAAAAACCCATAGCCAACAGCAACAAAAAACTGCCAATGAGCCAAAAGAGTTTATACGACATGTTCCATCATCCTCTCTTGAATCAGCTTTTTAGCTTCTTCCATTGCTATGCCGGTTAAATCGATAGGTTCACTTGCGAAAAACTCCAAAGTTCCAAAAGGTTTTGGGATCACAAATCTATCCCAGCTTCCTAACTGCCAATAACTTGAAGGCTTACAGTTATAAATAATCACTTTAGCTCCAGTCTTTTGAGCCATCACAACGATTCCATCACTTACACTGTAGCGAGGCCCTTTTGGACCATCGGGTGTAATGCCGATATCATAACCCTCTTTTAAACTTTTTATCGCCTGTATCAGTACCTTTGCGGCGTTACGGTTTGTGGAGCCAGCTATCGTGCCCAGACTAAAGTATTCCATTATTTTTGAGATCAAAGAGCCATCAAAGTGATCACTAATGAGCACATTCGCTTTTGGTGTTTTACGAAACTGGTAATAAAGATAGGGTTGCATAAGCAGATCGCCATGCCAAAAAGCAAAAACAACAGGTTCTATGGGAATATTTTGTGGAAGATGAAAGATTTTTTTGTTTGTAAGATAGATAAAGCGCATTAAAAGCATTCCGACGAATGGTACAATCACCGAAGCCAATGCTCTTAATATTCGCTTTTTCATAACGATCTCAAACGATCTCGCCGACTAAAGAGGCTCTGCCGACCTTGTTGATTTTTACATTTGCCAAAGTGCCCAAAAGCTCTTCACTTCCTTTGACTTTCACAAGATAATTATTATCACTTCTGCCAGACACATAACCATCTGGACGTAACTCTTCGAAGTAAACTTCATGAACACATCCAAGCTGTGCATCGATTTTTTTATCCAAAATCTCTTGTTGGAGTGTTTGTAAAGCATAAAGACGTTCTGAACCTAGTTCTTCATCTACGACATTTGTAAATTCTGCAGCTTCAGTGAGTGGACGAGGAGAGTATTTGAAACTAAAGATCTGCTCAAAACCTACTTGACGTACAAGATCCATCGTGTCTTGGAAATCTTCATCGCTCTCTCCAGGGAAAGCGACAATGATATCAGTACTAAGTCCTACATCAGGAACCATCGATTTCAATTTCTCTACACGGTTTAAAAACCATTCTCTCGAATACCCGCGTTTCATATCCTTGAGCACTTTCGTTGAACCGCTTTGAAGAGGGATATGCATCGATTTACATATTTTAGGATTACTTGCAAACTCTTCTATAAACTCATCGTCCATATGAAAAGCATGTGGAGAAGTAAAACGGATACGCTTTAAATCTTCAATTTTTGAGATACGGCGAAGGAGTTCTGTAAAGTTAACTTTTTCATGTTCACCACTAAAACGGCGACCATAATTATTGACATTTTGTCCAAGTAAAAAGAGCTCTTGTGCTCCACTTTTGACAGCTTTTTCACACTCTCTAAGGATCAAATCTGTAGGAATAGAGATCTCATCGCCTCTAGTTTTTGGAACGATACAAAAGGTACACGCTTTGTCACAACCAATAGAGATATTGATATATGCTTTGTAGGTGGATGAGCGAAAATCTTTAAAAGCAAAATCAGATTCATCATAATTTATATCGATTTCGACTGCTTTGTCTTTGTGTAGAACTTCGCTTATTTTTGAAACATTTCTCGCACCCAAAACAAAGTTAACATAAGGTGCACGTTTAATAATTTCTTTGCCTAAATGTGACGCGGTACATCCGCACACACCTATTTTTGCGCCATCTTTTTTACTTTTATTGAAAACACCGAGTTCTGAAAAAAGCTTTTGTACAGGCTTTTCTCGAACAGAACAAGTGTTAATAAGAATAAGATCTGCCTCTTTTGAATCATTTGTTAAGACATAGTCATCTTTTTCATTTAACTCTGCAATCATATGCTCAGAATCACGAACATTCATCGCACAGCCAAGAGTCTCAATATAAAGTTTTTTACTCAAAATAGATACCCTTACGCCAGTATATGAACTTCGTACATGTACTCGTTATCAGCAAGACCGTATTTTACTTCACGCATATAAAAACTTTTTCCGCTTGCTTCAATGTGATCTTGCAAAGCCAAAAGATCTTTATGTGAATTTTCACGATCAAAGTAAAATATGATTGATCCCTCTTTTGCCGCACTCTCTTCGATCTTTTTCAAATCTATTTTTTTTGGTTTTTGGTCGATCTCAACACGAGCTAGTTTTAATTCCATGATTTTTCCTCATTTGTTATAATTACGTGCATTATATTAAAAGTTCAATAAATATTCGATTAAGCACGCTACGACTTAAAACATTTTTTAAATTTGTTTTTGCTATAATCACACTCTTCATAAAAAGAAACCCCATTATTAAATTTATTATTTTTATGAAAGCCACCTAAACAAGGGATACTTATGGAAAAAATATTAGATATCGTAGATGCTATTGCTCACGAAAAAGGTCTTCAGCCTGCAAATGTGCTTGAAGCACTCAAAACAGCTTTTGTACAAACTGCTAAACGCGTTATTAATCACAAATTTACTTTTGAAGCAGAGATTGACACTAAAACAAAAAAAATGCACCTTTATCAAACAATTATCGTTGTAGCAGATGAGGATAAGAGATTAGAAGATGAAGAGCTCGCGGGTGGATTTATCTCTTTAAGCGATGCACTTAAACTCGATGAAGATGCAGAGCTTGAAGATCAACTTCAAATCGACCACGCTCTTGAAGATTACGGCAGAACTGCGGCGGGAAAACTTCACAACGAGATCGAGTACCATATCCAAAGACTTGTAGAAAACGAACTTTACAGCAAATACAACTCTAAAATCGGTACTATTGTCACGGGTCGTGTAACACTTGTAGATAGTGATCAAAATACTTATATTGATATTGATGAAGTACGCGCAATTTTACCTATGAAAAACCGTATCAAAGGTGAAAAATTCAAAGTTGGAGATCTTCTTAAAGCACTTGTTCGCCGCGTAAATATAGATAAAACAAACGGAATCCAAATCGAGCTTTCACGTACATCTCCAAAGTTCTTAGAGCAACTTTTAGCTATGGAAGTTCCGGAGATCGCTGATGGAATCGTTATCGTTGAAAAATCAGCTCGTATTCCAGGCGATCGTGCAAAAATCGCACTAATGAGTATGCATCCTCAAGTTGATGCGGTTGGTGCAACAGTCGGAGTTCGCGGTGTTCGTATCAACGCTGTGAGTGAAGAGCTTATGGGTGAAAATATTGACTGTATCGAGTACACGACGATTCCTGAACTTTTCGTAGCACGTGTTATGAGTCCGGCCATCATCTCTCATATCGAAATAGTAAGAAATGAAAAAGGTGAAGCTGAGAAAGCTATCATCACTCTTCCAGCTGACCAAAAAAGTAAAGCAATCGGAAAAAGCGGTATCAATATCCGCCTTGCTTCTATGCTTACAGGTATGGCTATAGAGCTTGTTGAAAGCGGAACATCAGCTACTGCTGAAGGGATAGAAGTAGAGCAAAAAGATGGTGTTGACGCACTTCAAGCGCTCTTTAGCTAAATCATCAACAAATATAAATGCAACAACTCCTTACATGTAAGCTTTTACATGTAAGAGCTTCTTCTATATAAAACCTCTTTTTCTTCCTCCATATCTTTTTTCTTGAAATAGTTTTGATGTATAATCATATCCACGAGGTGAGATAATGAATAAGCAAAAAATCATTATTGTCGGTGCGGGATATGGTGGTATCAAAGCATTAATACAGCTCTCTACATGTAAAGATATCGAACTCTTACTTATCGACAGAAACTCTTATCACTATCTTCAAACAGATGTTTATGATTACATCGCCAGCCAGATCACTCTCTCAGATATCGCCATCGATCTTTATACTTTTTGTTCCAGTTTTTCTAATGTGACTTTTATCCATGAAGAGGTGTTGCGCATCGATTTTATCAATAATAAGGTCGTGACAAACTCTAACCGTTACATGTATGACTTTCTTATACTCTCAAGCGGTGGACAAACGCTTATGCCCAGCTCCATTGAGGGATTACGAGAAAATTTCCATGGCATCAAATCTCTCGAAAATGCTCTGCTTTTTAAACAAAAATTTGAATATTTTATCTATAAAAAAATAGAAAATGAAGGGAAGTGCTCACTTGATTCAAACTTCAACATCGTTATCGCGGGCAGTGGACTAAGTGGCGTAGAAATTGCCGCTGAGATGGCAAACTATGCACGAGAGTTTTTCAAAGATACGGGCTACTTATGTTCTGGTATCAGTATCACACTTGTAAGTTCAACCCAGACACTCCTTGCTTCTAACTCACTATTTATGCAAAAAAATGCCGAGGCAAGATTAAACCAACTCGAAATCAAGATTATCAAAAAAGCTCGCGTTGTAAAAGTCAGTGAAGATACCCTCTGGCTCAACAATGGAGAAAAACTCGCGATGAATTTTCTTATCTGGACAGCTGGAATCACTCCAAGCGATCTGATTTTAAAGATGCAGGTGGCAAAAAATAAAAAAGAGCAACTTGAAGTTGATCAGTTTTTCAGACTTGTAGAGCATAAAAATGTTTTTGCCATCGGCGACAATGCAGCTTTATTTGATCCTCTAAGCAAAAAACCTCTACCGCCAACAGCGCAAACTGCAGAACTGAGTGCTGATTATGTTTCTTACAATATCAAAAGAGTTCTCTCAAATAACGAACCGAAAATAAAAAGTATCAAGCTTAAAGGATTTTTTGCATCTCTTGGAGGTAAATATGGATGTGGAGAACTTTTAGATTTTCTCAAAATCCGAGGATTCAAAGCCTACCTATTCAAAAAAATCATAGAAATATTTTACAGAATACCCCTGCAAAGAAGATGCAAACAGGGACTCAAAAAGATAAAAAACTCTTAAGAACGTTTAGCGTATGGATTGAGCTTGAGCAAGATCATATCTGCAATCATATTTCCAAAAAGTGTTAAAAATGCTGTAATCATCAAAATCCCCATTATGACGGGATAATCCCGACTCATAGCACTGAGATAAAAAAATCTTCCCATCCCATCAATCCCAAAGATCGATTCCAAAATCACACTTCCACCTATAAGCCCAGGAAGAGAAAGCCCTAGAAGTGTCACAACGGGAGGCAAAAGATTTGGCAAAATGTAACGTCTGAGGATTACTTTCTCGTCTAGCCCTCTCGCTTTTGCAAAGAAATAGTAGTCACTTTTGAGTATCTCTAAAGTCAAAGAACGGATATAAATAACCATACTCCCGACTCCTACAAATACCATGACTCCAATTGGTAAAACAAGATGCCAAGCCATATCAAGATAATTTGCAACTCCCTCTTTTGGTTCTATAGAGTGTAGTCCAGAAAAGGGAAACCAGCCAAGATTGACGCTAAAAAGGATGATAAACAAAAGTGCGAGATAAAAAGAGGGCATAGAAAAAGAAAACAGAGAAAACTGGCGGATGAGATGATCGCTCTTTTGCCCATTATGCACTGCCGCTTTTACACCAAGAGCGATAGATAAGACAAACACAGCGATCAAAGAGATAAAATTCATAAAAAGTGTTACGGGAATCCGTTTTATAATCTCTGTACTTACATCTTCTCCACTCACAAAAGAGACACCAAAATGAAAGGTAAGCATACTCTTCATCCACTCCAAATACTGCACTAAAAGAGGTTTATCCAAGCCATATACAGCTTTGAGTTTGGCAATCGCCGCTTCTGTCATGTTGGGATTGAGTTCGCCTGCACCTAGAAAACTGTTTGGTGCGATATGAATCGCCAAAAAAGAAACAATAGAGATAAGAAGGAGCATCAAAATCAGATATGCCATTTTTTTCATCAAAAAAATCATAAAAATATTATACTATATTCGTTACAATAAAATTTAGAAAAATCCAGATTGAGGTGCGATGCTCTTAGAACAGTTCAGATCATTTTTTGCCAGACACTATCCAGATGACATGGAGAAGCAGATAGAATACTTCTCCATATTTGGAGGACTTGGGTGGCGCGTCGATATGGACAAGTCTTTAGAAGAACTTATCATCTCAGAAATCCTCGACAACTACGGACATCTTCATAACGAACTCTCAGCTCTTTCACTTGATGAGCCTGAATACGCACGTTTGCTTCATGCGTTGGCAACTGGTGACAGACGCTTATTTAAAGCTTTCAATAGAGCCGGACTCAACAATAAAAACGGCGGTGCGGCAGTCGATTATTTACAAAACAATCATATTTTAGAGATGCAGCGTTCACGAGAAAAAGATCCAAGAGAACTCCATCCAAACCAAAAACTGAGGCGCGAAGATGCTCGCCACCGCATTTCACACAAGATGCGTTTCACAAAGCCCTTTATCAGGTTTTGGTTTTACTTTATCTATCCACACTCACGAGAGATCCAGCAAGGGATCTATGAAAATATGCTCAAAAGATTTCAGATACATCAGTACAGTTACACAAGTCTTGTTTTTGAGGAGCTTTCGGAACTGCTTCTGGATTATTACACACGAGATGATCAGATACTTACCAGCGGAAGCTACTGGGATGCAAATATAGAGATCGACCTGCTTGCCATAACCAAAAGTCAAAAGATCTATGTCGGCGAATGTAAATGGACAAATCATAAGATAAATAAAAAAGAGCTGCACAAACTTATGGATAAATGTACACGCCTTGAGATATCGCCGAGTAAAATTTTGTTTTTTGCAAAACGCGGATTTTCGAAAGAGCTTTTGCAGATGCAAAGCCCAACACTTGCACTTTACAGCGCAGAGGATTTTTCAATACTTCTAAAACACATATCATCCGCTGATATTCGACAAGGCTTTTTTATTCCTAACTAACAACTCTGAGCGCACTGTAAGCTTCTTGGATCATCTGAAATTTCTGCGTATAATGCCCCACCATATTGGGACTGTCATAATAGATGCGATCAGGATGATACACACGAGCGAGTTTCTTGTAGTTTTGTTTGATAAGATCTTTGGACGCACCTACTGGGCATCCTAAGACACTGTAAAAGCTCATCATCTTCTCGATACTTTCATCTTCATTATCTCCATAATCAAAGATCGAAAAACCACCATAAAGACGCTGCATAAAGTTCGCATCATATCTGTACTGAATCTCATAATGTAAGACATGACGTCTACTTAATGCGCGTTCGAGTCTTTTTTTTGCTTTTGGATGACTCACATCTACCTCTAGTGAACTTTCCGTAGAAGCTTTTATATGCATCCTAAGCTGACTTTTGAGATAACTCATCACCCAAGAGTTTGGATAAAAAAGCGAAATATCTACCGTATATCTATCTCTTGCATAAAGTTCAACGCTTACATGTTGAATCTCTTGCATACTAACTAGCTCTATTTTGATAGGAATATTTGAGAGTTTGAGGAGTGATTTTTTATAAAAAACTTGGCAAAAGTCGTTTATCTCCGCGTAAAAATGGCTGAGTGTATCTAAGAACTGTTTTCTGCTATCAAAGAGTGACTGATCTTTAAATATCAAAACAGCTTTTGGTAAAAAAAGCATATTTTTTGAATGCAAGGTTAAAAACTCCCGCATCCAGCTTTGATTGAGTGTTCTAAAATTGGTACGAATCAAGATAAGGTTGTTCTGCAGTACAACTTCCATCATTCCCTCTGTTTAGCTATATTGAATAGTTACAGCAAAAATAGTTCCAGTATTTCGTTTGGCTCTTATATGCTTACATGTAAGAGATTTAAAAGCTACTCCCACAAAGAAAACAGATACCAAATAGAGAGTTAACAGACAGACAACCGTAACCATTATGTAATCTTTAGTTCTTACAATGTCGGCAACAAAAACAGGAGAAAACATAAACATGAAAAAAATCGTATTATCAACAATGGTTGCATTATCAATCGCTACAGTTGCATCTGCTTCAGATGTTAAATTATACCAAGACGCAAATGGTCAAGTAT
>JAVHRU010000057.1:0-11991 GCA_036171835.1 Sulfurimonadaceae bacterium
ATATTAGAAATTAACTTCGCTGAATTTCTGTCTTAAATATTCAGGCCATTATACTACTTTATCTTTTTTCACGTCCAAATGATTGGCAAGTTTATATCGGCGATCTTATTAAAAAAGCAGCTGACGGCGAAAAAGCATTACGCAGCGGATTAAAAGAATTAGAAGATTGTTTAAAAATAGCCGTAGTCCTATAAAATTTGTATGTACTTTCATCCTTGAATAACGCATGCCTCAAATAAGACAAATACAAGAAGGGTTCCGAAATTGCTAAGTAGCATCAAAAAAGTTTTGCTACCTAGAAGAAAGAAGATTGTTTAAAGTGTATCTCTTTTGGATTAAGATCACGGACAAGAGTAATTATGTTCTTTTACGCTGCGACTAAGACGATTAAGTTTCTATACAACTAAAGCGTCAACAGATTTAAGTGTTTCTAACGCTTTGGGAAGTCTTGGACGTTCGTTATTTGAAAAGAGCGATAGAGTCGCTTTAAAAACTCCTAAAAATTGATTCAAATATTATATACTTGGGGTGTACAGCAACAATTAGAAGTACTGCTTTTACCCGATAGGAAAAGAAAAGTAAGCGATAGTTGACTCAAAATTCATATCATGTTTTAAAATAGTGGCTTCGGCATGCTTATATTTCAGACCAAATCCTATTCCCTCAAAAAAGATATATTCAAGACTACCCTCATATTGTTTTCCATAGCCATTATGTTTTCCCTGCGAAACAACTCCATAACCTATACCAGTTTTTAGTTTAATTGGTATATTAAATTTATTTTCAAATGCATATCCAATTTTAGCACTTGCTCCTGCCGTATACATTGTATAGCCAGAAGAATATATACCTGTAACATCTCTTGCTGTCCACGTATTTGCATCAATACCTATCCCATAAACAAATCCTAGATTAGTAGTCTTCATAATATCCCCATCAAGATAAACTCCACTACACTTTTCTTTAGTTGTATATAGAGAATCCGATACATTTGATGAGTAACCTAGGGCTATATCCGCAAAATGTTCATCCGCACTACTAAGCAATGGTAAAACGATGACAACTAATGCCAAAAATCTTTTTTTAATATTCATCTTTTTCCTTTTTTTTGTAAACTATTTTCAATTTCTGAAACGATTTTAGTCCAAGAACCTACTTCGTTTTGACGAAAGAGCTTTAAGCTTTTATACCATGGCGTAGAAGTGCCTTCTTGCATCCATCTCCAATCAGAATGCTTTGGAACCAATACCCATGCTTGCTTGTTCATAGCACCACATAAATGAGCTACCGACGTATCAGTAGTAATAACCAAATCGAGAGCATTAATAATACTAGCTGTTACAGAAAAATCCACCAAATGCACTGATAAATCTACAATATTATTTTGTAAATTTAAAGATTTGATCTCCTTTGCATCTTCTCCGACTTGCAATGAATACCACCTAGTGCCTTTGAGTTTAAAGAGTGATTTAAAATATTCCAAACCTAGATATTTATTTTTAAAGTCCTTATTTGTTCTGCTACTGCTCCAAACAAGTCCGATTTTAAGTGTATCTTTATGCTCTTTTTTAATCAAATCACTTATGGATTTAGTATGAAGATAGGGAAAAATGCTCGGAATCGTTTCTATGGTTGTTCCAAAACGTGAAGGAGAAGATAATAATGGAAAATGATAGTCATGATCTACAATAGCCTCTTCCTCACTATAAACCGCTGCTATATCAGGGATGGATTTAAATAGTTCCACCAGCTCCGGACGTGTGCGGATAATCACTATGGCCCCTAAAGCGACAAAGTGTGCTACATACCGAATGAACATGATATTATCTCCATACCCTTGTTCATTTTGTAATATTATCTTCTTGTCTTTTAGCGATTCTCCTCGCCAAATCGGAGTTGTAAATCGATGCAGTTTACTGATAAGTTCATCCATACCTAAACGATATTCATACCTTTTCCATCCAATATCATAATTGCCTTTTGAAAGTTCAATTAAAGAAAGATCAAAATTTGCATTCACATGTCTTGGATTAAGAGATAACGCTTTATGATAAAACTTTTGCGCTTCTTCATACTCTTTTTTCTCTTTATAAACAGCTCCTAAATTACTATAAGCATCCCCGTAGGAAGGGTTAAGAGCAATTGATTTTTCAAGATGCTTGACAGCCCCCTCAAAGTCATCAATATTACGAAGTAAGTTTCCAAGGTTATTATGTACTGCAGGATCATTTTGGTTTATTTCCAAAACTTTTAGGTAAGCTATTTTCGCTTCTTCATACTCACCGAGTTCTTTATATACAACACCGATATTATTGTATGCACTTGTATTGTTTGGATCAATTTTAATCGCTGCGAGATAGGGTTGGACTGCCTGCTTAAAAGATTTCATACTAACAAAAAAATTTCCTAAAGACAAATGTGCATCATATTTGTCTTTAAATAATTGCACGCATTTTATAGCTGTATCCAATGCTTTTTGATAATTTTTTGCTTCTTTATAAAGATCAATCAATGCAATAAAATGACGTATATCTTTGCTATCTAAACTGATCGCTTTTAAAAGTAACAATTCCATAGCACTTAGTCGATTTTGAAGTTTATAAATATTTAACAAATTCGTATAAAAAAGATGATGATTTGGTTCAATCAAGATCCCTTGTTCCAAAATTTTCTGAGCTTGTAAAAAATCACCTTTACGTTTATAAGCAACGCCTAGATTGTTATAAAACTGTAAAACTATCTTTTTATCCCACTGCTTGATATCGCTAACTTGAATTGCTTTTGTATAACAATGAATAGCTTGATCATCCTGTGAATCTTTTAAAAAAAGATCTCCACTCTCAATCAAACAAATATAGTTATTTTGAATTTGACTCATTACTGTGCCTCATTAATTGTCTTAAAGGTATCGATTGTTCCATCTTTTCGTCTATAAATTTTCATTTTAGGCTTATTTTTATTTTTTTCATAATCTTTTTCTAATGCTTGGTTATAGCGATCTACATTTAAATAAAGCATCTTTTCTTTAATATTTACTGTTTTATTTGCATCTTCCTCTTCAGTACTCCCATTTACAAGTAGACCGAGAAGAGCTATAGAACAAACTAACTTTATCATATCTAATTCCTTAATGGGTATCAATATCCAAAATATTCTAGTAGTTTACCCTGTTTTGTTAATAAGTTAAAGTAATCAATGATTCTTGTTTTTTCACTTCTTAGCTTTTCAAGTTCAGCGGTGTTAACTTGTCTCTGCGCTTGTAGTAATATTACCAAATCTTGGCTTGCAAGACGAAATCGTTCCCAATATGAGTCCGTCATTTTTTTACTTTCAGATATTTCACTTGATAATGTTACCAATGTTTTTGTATTGGTTAAGACTGAATTATATAATTTTTGTGAATCCCATTTTGTCTCTTTGGTCGTGTACTCCAAATCGTAGATATTATCCGTAACTTCACTCATTATCCGAGCTGTTTTTGCTTCAGTTCTTCCACCGGTATAAAGATTATAAGTCAGGGTGATCTGCCCCAGTAAATCTGAGTTAGAACCCTCCATCTTATTCGTTTGTACGAAATCACTTCTATATCTTCTTGTATCACTTAAAGTTAAATCGATTGTCGGCCAATCATTTGCTTTATTAATATAAATATCTTTTCTCTTTTCGTCAATATGCGCTCGTAAAATATTTAAATCTGTATTATTGCTTTTTATCTCTTCAAAAATATGATCAAAATCACCTATTGTTACATCAAATCCTTGCTGATATGGGTTGAGCTGATTGATTTTTCTGTCAATTAAAAATTCATAGTAATCTTTAGCATTATTGTATGCTGACTCTGTGTTTGTCATTGCAGTTTTTGCGTTTGATACACTAGCCGATATGGAACTTTCATCACCTATTGTAGCCGCACCCAACTCACGCTTTTTTTTCACAATATCATATATTTCAATTAACTTATCATAATTTCTTTTATTTGCTTCCATAGAAAGCTTTCCGAAGACTACACTGCAATATGCATCAATAATCTTATTGATCTCTTCTTGCATCGTGCCTTTATATTTTTCTTCCTGCTCTTTTTTAACAATTTTATTTTTATTATACTGAGCTAAATGTTTACCTGATGAAAAAAGATTATATGAAAGAGTTGCAGCATACTCCGCTTGAGAATAGTCTTGGATATCAAAACCATTATATTTTTTTCGTATTCCATCTGCTGATAAAGTTACTTGCGGTAAAAAATCTGCTTGTGCTTCTCTGATTGTATAATCTGCTTGTTTAATTCTTTCATTAGCTTGCTTGATTCTATAGTTTGATTCAACTGATACTTTCACGGCTTCTATGAGTGTTACATTATTTGCTAGGAGGGGATGCATCGTTGCATTTTCATCCGAAAGGAGCTTAGATGCGACTGCTGTACTATTTGTTTCATTCGTATCATCACTGGATGATAAAACTAAAGTTACTGGACTTATGATTTTTATCTGTGCTGTATCTGAAGATCCATATACTAAATATGGTTGTACAAGGCCTAAAAGAGTAAGCATTGTAAAATATTTTAAATTCATTCTCGTTCCTTACTTAACATCTATTTTTACAAATCCAAATTCATAATTTATCGAATTATCTTGTTTATAATTAATTTTTATTTTGTCACTTAACTCAGGCATAGCTTGTAGCGCATTTTTTAAGCTGAGTATTCTACCGAGTGAGACCTGTTTTGTCTGCGTTGAACTAATAATTTTATTTGAGTCACCCACGCTTAGATAAAAAGTTGCATTAGGACTAGATTTCAATTTTTGTTTCATAAAAGCAGCAATTTTCTGTATAACATCTTTATTTAAAAAGTATTCATTATTTTTAAATGTAATGATCAGTTCTTCTTCTTTAAAATCAGCAACTGCGTATTTTTCTGATTTCTTTGACAGAGCATTACCCTCTACTTCTCCACCTTTTACAGGAGTAGTATTGTTCATCTCTTTTTGCATGACTTTACTTGGAGGATTTTCAATAACGAGTTTCTTTTGATCCTCTTTTTTCTTCATTTCAATTTTTGATACAACAGCAATAGTAGGCTTTTCTTCTGTCTGATTGACATCACTTTTTGATCTATCTTTAGAATTAAATTGCATATAATAACCAATATTGACAAACATAATCAAAACAAAAAGAAGTAACACCATAATGATTGACGAAAATAGGTCCACATATGAGATAAATGGATTCATTTCATCACTGTTGCCACCTCCAGACATACTTTTCCTACCTTATCTATTATTTTCTATCAAAGAAATAGGAGAAAAAACTTTTTTTTTCTTTTCTATGATCTTTAGAATGTGATGATTTTGATTCAATTTTAGAAACCATGTTTTCTAGGCTTTTCAAACTTCCCGTATTTGCCTGCAAGCTCATCGTTGCATTATTAAGTTTTGTAGTGACATCTAAAATATCATCTCTCTGCTTTTGTGAAAATTGTTTATTTTGCTCATTCGTACTCTTCATCATTTCAAGATATGAAGCAATAGTGGCTTCAATATTTACAAGTTGCTCATTGAGCTGATTAGAAAATTTTATTCCCTCATCAAAATATTGTGCTGTTTTTAATTGAAAATTATTCTCTTGAGTGTATCCATTCTTTTGTATATTGATAATATCATCGATAGAGCTTTTATTATCTTCTAGTGAAGCTTGTACTTGCACAATAGCCATTAGCAATTTAGCAGACTCCTCATTATTAATCTTACTTATTTCTCTTTGTACCTTAATAAGAGTGCCACTTTCTTCTTCCATAGAAATTGATAATTGTTCAAATGCATGAAGCATATCAAGCTGGTTTTGAATAATATCTTTATTTCCCATCTCAATCTTAGTATGAACATTTTCTATTTCATTCGTTTGTGAGTGTATAGCTTCGTTAATGTCACTCATACTTTGTATCGATTCGGTATGCATCTTTTGGGACTCATTTAATACTTTTTCATCCAAAGATAACATGGTTTTTAAAATATTTTCACTATCTTGTAATTTATCATTTGTTGTCAAAATATTGTTACTTAGAGTTTCAAGTCGAACATTACTTCCTTCTAAAGTTATTTTGTTTTCTTCAAGTGTTTTTCCGATTGAATTCTGGAACTCAATGACAGAAGAGGAAAATGAGGCTGTTTGATCAATGTTTTTTTCTTGAATCTCAAGTATCGCTTTAAAGAAGTTTTTTTGTTCTAACATAGCTGCTTCGATGGATGAGAGGGAGTGAGACATACGTGTGAAATTTTCATTAGCTTTAGAAAAGCCATGCATCTCTTGTGTTAATACAGACATCTGCTCTAGAAACACATCCATAAAAGTTTTACGATGTCCTACTAAATCTGAAGATGAGCCTATGTCATTCCCGCCTCCACTCACAGGAGCCATATCAATAATTCTGTCTTTAAGCCACTCTTCAATTCCACTAATAAGCGTATCTTGATATCTAAATAAAATATATCCGTTGAGTCCCAATATAACTGCAGTTACAACCCCAAAGAGTGAAGCACCGAAACCGATCGCCATACCCGAAAGAGGTGCAGCAAACTGCTGCATTATTGCTTTTATATCAACATCGCCGTTTAGGCTTAAAATAATTTGTCCCATCTTATCAATAGACTCAACCAATCCAACGAAAGTCCCAAGCAACCCTATAAGCATAGATGTGTTGATAAAAAAGTTGATATATGATTTTTGTTTATTGAATTTATTTTCAAGCCACTCAATGATGTTTCTTGATTCTTCTTCAGTAAAAAGCATCTCTTGCTGATTTTTTCGCGTTTCAAGCATATGGGCAATATTTGCAGGAAGAATTGAATTGATGCTTCGAATATAAAATTCATACCCAGTTCGTTTGTACGCAAGTGCCCCAAATGTTCCACCAAGCATCATAATATCAAATCCGCTTACAAATTGGTATAACGTACCGACTGCTAAAAATCCAACGATTGCCGTACTAAATACAACAGTTGCCATAAAAAATGTACCCAACAGTTCGGAGTTGGCATACAATACGTATAAAATAAATAACCAAGTAATAAAATATGCTTTATGTACCTTAATCCGCTTCATAATATTTACATTACCTTTTAATTAATTTCAAATTCAATCTAATGGATTAGATCATCAACACAAGTAATGAAACTACTAAGCCCATTGCAGCAATAGTAATACCGGTACTGATACTATGAGTCATATTCGGTAAACCGTTTGGTTTAAGTATGTTTTCACTAATTAAAATTATTCCTATTCGTTTATTGTCAATATCTACAATAGTCTTAGCGAGAATAAAATTTTCATTTGTAAGAATATATTTGTTTTTAATAATTTGATCAAAATCTAAAGTATCAATCTTTGCTAAAAAATCATCATTTGTCTTACTTTGTACACTTATTTCAGATTTTCCAACTTTTTTAAACTCAAATTCCTGAACATTTTTCATATTGAGAAAATCTTTGTCCAATAAAACCTGGAAAACTTTATCCCCTTGTGCATACTCATCCACAAGAAAATCAATCGACTTTTTAGTTTCAAGGATTCCATTTTGGAGAGGAAAAAAAGCACATAAATAGACTTTACCATCCTGATACTCTATAGCACTTGTAAATTGATTCGTAGCTATAGCCTGCTTTAAGCCTTTTGAGTCATATGGAAGCTGAGAAATTGTTACATTCTCTTCAGAAGAACCTATTTTAATCGCATTTTTATTATAAAGATCAATATTAATAAAAGTTTTATCAAACGCATTGACATCAGATGCAGCTTTTTTAAGTCTTTCATTAATCCCTGCTTTGTTTGCTTGATTATTCATAATAGCAACAAATGCCTGATCATCCACTAGCGTGACTCCAAGAATACTGATTTTTTCAAATGAACTCATGAGTTTTGAATCTACATCTTGAAAATAGTTCATACTTGTTGCTTCATATAGTTTTTTTGCAGCTCGACTAGTCATAGTATTAAGATAATATAATGTCCCTGTAATACCAAGTAGTGACAATACAGTCAAAGTTGTAAACCATAATCGTTTATTTTGTTTCAGCTTTTCTAGCAAAGCTTGAAGCTTTAAAATCATTCCAAACATAAAAGAACTCCATATTTATCTATTTTTTATTTTTATTATAACTAAATTAGACTTTATTAAGGCTCAAGCATTGAGTTTTGTCCGATGCGCTTAATTGGTAAGAATATATAACTAAGTACTGTTCTTTTTCCTGTAATAATATTTACATTCGCTTCCATACCCGGCATTATTGGGAGATTAGCCCCTAGATTGTCTTTAAAAGCTCTTACTTTTACCGCATAAAGTATTTCACCTTTTTGAGTTGTATAGCTATCAGGGCTGATCGAGACCAAGTCACCTTCTATCCTTCCATATCTCGCATAGTCATAAGCAGTGATCTCGATACTTGCCTTTTGCCCTATCCATATTCTTCCTCTATCAGAAGCTTTGATATTTGCATCGATCATAAAACCATCTTCAAGAGGAGTTATTTCAGCTACTTTGTCTCCAGGTTTTATTGCTCCACCTATCGTGTAGTAATAAAGTTTATTGACTATTCCATTAACAGGGGAAGTGATTAAAAGTCTTTTTGTTCGATCATTACTCGCTTCACTTTGTTCAGCCGTCTGCTTTAACTTCAATCGAACATCCTGCAGTTCATTTAAGGCTTTGGATTTAATTTCAGATTTTATGGAACCTAATTCATATAATCCCTCTTGCAATTTACCCTTTGCCACGGGAATCTGATTTTTCACTCCATTGACTTCTGTAATCAAATTTTGTTTTTTAGCCATTTCTGCCAAATACTCCCTTTTAGAACCTGCACCTGATTTCATCAATTGTTCAGCGATTGACATATTTTGGTTTGCTACATCAAGTTCAGCGGATAGATCTTTTTGCTTATTCTGCAAATCTTGAATCTCATATTTTTTTTGTTCGACCTTTTGTGATGCTCCATTGAGACGTTCAGAATTATTCAGTCTTTCGCTAAAGAAAATTTGCATCTCATTTTGTACGATTTGAGGATGATCTTTGCTAAATTCACTACTAAAGACAAGATCTTTATCATAGATCAAACTTTCAAGTCTATGTTGTTTTGCTTGTAGGGCAACTTGTGCACTATCTTTTTCATTGACATCAGCAGTAAAAGAAGCTTGTTCAAGTTGATATATAGGCTGATTGACGGAAACTCTTTCACCCTCTTTTACAAAGATTTTTGCGACGATCCCGCCTTCCAAGTGTTGTAATACTTTTGTTTGTCCTAATGGAATTACCCTGCCCTCACCTCGCACGACTTCATCAATACTAAAAAATGCTGCCCATAGCAATATAACAAAGAAAAAAAGTCCGATAGGTATAACGGTAATGTAATAGTTCCACTGTTTTTCAAGCATCATCTTGTTCATGATTGCACCTTAGGAGTTTGAAGTTGTCTGAGAATCTCATCTCTTGGACCATCGGCAACTATACGTCCGCTATTTATGACCATAACTCTGTCTACTAGCTCTAATGCAGCAAAACGATGTGTTATCAGAATCAATGTTTTATTTGCAACCAAAGGTTTTAAATGTTGGATCATCTCTTTTTCCAATCCTACATCCATCCCTGTCGTAGGTTCATCCAAAATCAAGATTGAGGGGTCATTGATAAGCGCACGAGCAAGTCCGACAAGATGCCTCTGTCCAACAGAAAGACGAGATCCACCCTCGCCAACTTGAAAGTTTTCTCCCTCGCCTGAACGTTTGACCAACTCTTCTAAGCCTGTCATCGCCAAAAGTTTTATCAGCATATCTTTTCCGATATTTTTTCCGATTTCAATATTATCTTTGAGCGTTCCATCGAACAAAAAAGGCTCTTGAGGCATAATCCCGATATTGTCTCTTAGCTCCACTGGATGGATCGTATTGATCTCATGTCCATCTATAAATATCGTACCAGAAAGAGGAGTATCTAGTCCTGTAAGCAAACGAAGTACAGTGCTTTTTCCAGCACCTGTTGGACCGATAAATCCTACTTTTTCACCCGCTTTTATTTTAAATGTTGCCTTTGTAAGTGAAGGCTGTTTTGAGCCTGCGTAAGTAAAAGTAACATCATGAAACTCAATCTCTCCTCTTAGCTTTTTAATCCCCAACTCTATATGTCTATCTGTTTCAAGAGGCATATGCCAAAATTTATTGAGTGATTCAAGCGATTCTTTAAACTCTTTATATTTGCCGAGTAAGCTAGACATATTTACAATAGGCACAATCCCGCGTCCAACTAAAAGACCAAGGGCTACAAGCGCACCAATCGTGAGATTTTTCTCTTGGATCTGATATACACCCACCACCAAAGTCAAAACAGTTGCGATTTGCATAATCACATAGGAGATATTTGTTGCCATATTTGTGTGCATCTGTATTTTTAAATTTACATAGTTATAAAAATTGACAAGCTGTCTCCATTTAAACAATCTCTTTGTCACTGCATTTGTCAATTTAAGCGTTTCAATACCCTTAATAGTCTCAAACAGATAGTTATGTTTATGTTGTCCATCATGAAACAGTTTTCTTCCCAAGTTAAAAATAGGGATTTGATAAAGAAAATTTACGCCTACAATCAGCAAGCTACATACAAAAGTAACTATGGCAACCGATGGAGAAATCATGTATATCACAGATAAAGTCAAAAAAACAAAAGGTAAATCTAGCGCTAAGACTATACTCTTTGACATAAAAAAGTCTCTCACTTGAGCAATCTCTTTAAAAAGATTTGCTTTTGAACCTGCAAGGAGATGATCGTGCTGGCTTTGAATGAGTAAAAGTCGCTTGAGCATCTCATCTTCAAGCGCACTTCCAATACGTCTTCCCATATTTTCTAAGATGTAAACCCTCACCATTTTAAAGATAGCATCGAAAACAAAGATAATAACAATTCCAAAAGTAAGGACAAAAAGTGTCTCTGTAGCAAAATTTGGAATAACTCTATTATAAACATTCATGGCATATAAAGGGACAAGTAAAATAAAAACATTAATAAAAATAGTCAAAATACCAACTCTTACGATATCTGCTTTTGACTCTAAAAGATGGTTCCAGAACCAATCTTTACGCTTTTCATCGTGCGTGAGAATATTTTTATTTTCTATCTCTTTATAAAAATACAAAAGAGTATGAAACTCTTGTGTTAATTCCCTTACATGTAAGCGACTTTTTTCTTGCGTTGATACATCAAGTATCTCAGCTACTCCATCTTCTAAAGATAAGAAAACTCGTGCTTTTCTTTCACTATTGGTAACAATACATGGAAAGATATGAGAATAGGTAATATCTGCCGAGGTTTCTGCCTCTTCAAAGTTAAGCCCAAAATCATTTGCACAATGTTTTAAATCTTCTACTTCCAAATAACTTCTATCATGAGAGATAATATTATTTATAGTCCCAAGCTCCACATCACCGTAGTGAAAATCGAGAATGTACTTAAACGATAAAAGAAGCTCGTCTGTGTGTTTTGGTGTTGGTAATGCTTGTTCCATTTATGTCCTAAACTGTAAGTACATGTAAGGTGAATGTGTCTGTTGTATTAACTACATCATAAGTAGCTGCACTGCTCGTTGTCCAAGAACCTGATGATGCAAGATTATTTGTATGTCCCGTATCACTTGACAAATAGACCCCTGTCAAATTATTTAAAGATGCTGTCGCAGAACTATTTACTTGTAAATCGATTGAATTTGAATTCGTTGCAATAGAATCGAGTGCAGCAAAATTAATATTTATATTACCACTGCTTAACGATGACACATCTAGTGTTTCAATATTGGATATTTGACTAAAGTCCGTTGCACCAATACTATTTCCACTTGCAAGATTATTAAGAGAAAGGGTATCACTTCCTGCTCCACCATTCATAGTTAAGCTAGAAATATTAGAAAAATCTAATGTTAAATGGTCATTACCATTTCCCATATTTACTGTTCCGCCAGT
>JAVHRU010000057.1:12091-14031 GCA_036171835.1 Sulfurimonadaceae bacterium
GCTGGGGTTGCATCAAGATTTGCCACAGTGACTATTCCTGCTCCACTAATCGTAGCTCCACTCAGAACTGATGCTTCACCGCTGAGCGTTCCATTGATTGTATTAATTCCACTTCCTAGTCCAGATATTGCTCCAAGTGCTAAAGTTGAACCTGAATCTACTGTTACTGTTCCACTTCCTGATAGAACAGCACTTCCACTAAGTGTCATTGTGCTATTGCTTGTAACAGTAAGATTTGCATTTGCGATATTACCCGTAAACGTTACATCTCCATCACTGATAGCGTTGAGTGTTCCACCTGTGATACCACTAAGTACAGCTCCTGCTGTACCATCTAAATTAGTAACACTCACTGTCCCATTATTTGTGATTGTTTTACCCGTTACTTTAGCAGCATCTACACTTAATGTAGTGCCACTGTCAACGAGTACTGTTGAGTTTTGGAAATCTCCAGTAAATGTTGAATTAGCAGTAAACTCTATTGTCTCTAATCCAGTCAGCGCGAGAGTATTAAAATTTTGAGATGAATTAGTATCAATTTGAACAATAATATTTCCTGCACCACTTACTGGTACAGTACCAAGAATATTATCTGTGACTGTCATTGTTCCACCGCTAATGCTAAGTGTATCTATATTTGTCAAGTTTCCACTATATACTGCATTACCACTTGCCCACGTTGCATCGACGTTTAAAGTAGAAGCAATATTTGTAAAACTTGCATCAAATTTACTTTGTAGATTACCTACATGTAAGGTTCCTGCAGTACCAGTTACACTCAAGCCACTAATAACAGATGCATCTGTACTAATTGTCGCTGTACTTGTACCCATTGCAATTGTTGTAAATCCAATCGCTGTTGCACCAAATGTCACTGTTCCCGTATAAGCACTCAAATCCAGCGTTTCAAAGTTCGTTACATTGGCAAAGCTAGCTGCAGATAATGCGGTGTTGCCAGTGAGTACCAAAGTATCGACTCCGCTTCCGCCGGTCAAGGTATCACTTGAATCAAACCCTGCACTTGCAATGGTGACACTATTTGTTCCATTTCCTGTATTAATAATATTAGCACCAGTTCCAGCGGTAATGACATCATTTCCAGCTCCACCAGTCATTGAAAGTGCTGTTGTAAATCCACCAGCATCGATTGCCATTCCCGCAGTATTTAATAAAACAGCTAAGGCCGCATTATTATCAGCATTTGTTGCTAATGTAACATTTGCACTTAAAGATGTCAAATCAAGTGTTTGGATATTTGTCACATTTGTAAACATAGAATCCGTTACAGCTGAATTTCCAATGATTTTAAGCGTGTTACTTCCAGTTCCACCATTAACAATATCTGTACTTGAGAGATTCATAACATCATAATTAAATGTATCATCTCCAGTTCCACCTATGAGTGAAACATTATCTTTATTGATCGTTACATTATTCGTACCATTAGCAAGGACGATTCTCTCAACATTTGTAGTATTTACAGATAAACCTGCTCCACCTGTTATCACATTCGAAAGTTGAAGAGTATCGGTAGTTCCAGCTCCACCTGTTATACTCATAGATCGTGTTGACTCAACTATTACAGTATCACCACCACTTCCTGTACTTCCCATTGTTACTGCAGTTATTGTACTATCAGCTTGAATATCCATCATTTGCGACGAAGTACCACTATCAATGATTGTATTGATTCCTGAAGCTACAGAGTTTGCGCCTAGTGTTACGTTAGCAGACAATGAACTAATATCGAGTTTTTCAAACTCTGTAACATGAGCTAACACAGCATCAACTAAGGCAGAAGATCCTGTCATTTTTAAAGTATCACCAGTAGTGTTTGTTCCTCCAGCTACGATATCATTTGCATCTAAATTAGCAACATCAAATTCAACAATATCATCCCCAGAACCAGCACTGATTGTGTTATTGACACTTGCACCGCC
>JAVHRU010000058.1:0-13883 GCA_036171835.1 Sulfurimonadaceae bacterium
AATAATTTGACGCATTGTACCATAATTACTTCTCTTTTTTATCTTTAGTAAACATAGATCTTACATTTCGTCTAAAACGCCTAGTACCGATTTTTTCCTGCATATTTTTAATTTTGTCAATATCTTTCATATTAATATTTATCGTAGTGTGTTCCATATCCTCACCCTCGACGATAGTGATATTATCAGCTTTCTTAAATGCCATTTTTTGAGACTGAAAAACACTTCGATGCCCGGTGATCAAAAAAGCTATGACAACACTGAGGGCCGCATAATTTGCCATATTTGTTCCAAAAAGTTCAACACCCATGATAATAGACGCTATAGGAGTGTTTGTTGTCCCGGCCAACACACTGACAAAGCCTAGTGCGGCAAAGAGTGCTATATTATTTCCCATCACATCTCCAAAAACGACACCACTTGTAGCACCAACATAGAAGATCGGAGTGATAATTCCGCCACTCCCTCCAGCACCCAAAGAGAGAGCCGTAAAAACTGTTTTAAGAATAAAATCATACCAATGAATACTTCCTTCCATATGGAGACTTGGATCGACAGCGTTGTTGATCGTACTTAATCCTAGTCCCAGATATTTGTCTGATACCAACATAGTAATAGCGATCATGATAAGACCGGCAACAAAGGCTTTTAGATATCTATTGTAAGGGATTCTATGAATGAGGGATTCACTTTTATTGACAACGGTAATAAAAGAATCTGAGACAATCCCAAAAAAGATACCAGCTAAAATA
Source organism: Sulfurimonadaceae bacterium (assembly GCA_036171835.1). Taxonomy (GTDB): domain Bacteria; phylum Campylobacterota; class Campylobacteria; order Campylobacterales; family Sulfurimonadaceae; genus Hydrocurvibacter. Next base: position 753 of record JAVHRU010000058.1, read on the forward strand.
ACTTCTCCGATTAATGGTAGATCAAGAGTGATAGAGCGAAAGAAATTAATATCATAATAAGGATATTTCACACCAAAGAACTGTGCCGTGGTAAAAGCTGCAAATCCGGCAATGAAGGAAGGTAAAAGAACATCATACATGATCACGCCGACGATGAGAACTTCAATACCGAATATTGCTCCCGCAATCGGTGTACCAAATACGGAAGCAAAACCTGCACTAATCCCGCAGATAACAATCTTTTTCCTATCCTGTTTTGAAAACTTCAGGAGTGTCGCCACAAAGGAAGCAGCCCCTGCTCCTATTTGCGCTCCAGGGCCCTCTTTTCCTACAGAACCTCCGGAAAAAATAGTTATGACCGTCGCGACAAGTTTTACAGGAATTACTTTTGCATTGATATAGCCATCCTCTTTATGAACCGCTTCTATAACTTTTTCGGTACCGTGTCCTGTCGCGTTTTTATCAAATGTACGAATAATCCAAATAGTCAGCATTAGTCCAAAAGGAAGCATATAATAGTATGAAAAAGGAAGAATATCGCGCGAGGGTTGTGAATATTGTAAAGTCTTTAGAAACAGGGACATCAAATAGCCAATCATAATTCCTGTTACAGAGGAAAGGATGAGCCACTTAAAAACGCTAAAAAAGATAACGGTTTGCTCGGTGATATGCTTTTTCAAAATGAATTCTTTAAAAATGAAGTGCTTTATTGTAGTCTCTTTTTACCAATAAATAAAGAGAAAACTAGCAATTCTTAGATAGAATTTTGAACATTTAAAGGGTGTAAATGAATAAATATGATCTAATCGTTATAGGAAGTGGTGCTGCCGGAATGATTGCCGCCATAAAAGCAGGTCGTGATGGCAAAAAAGTGCTTTTACTGGAGAAACTTTCAAAACTTGGAGCAAAACTCAAAGCCACCGGTGGAGGACGCTGCAATCTCACCAACACTCTTTCCAACGAAGAGTTTATGGCTCGATTTGGAAGAAATGGTCGCTTTATGCGCGACGCTCTTACTCTACTTGATCACAAAATACTCATCGAGTTCTTTAAAGAAATCGGTGTCGAAACACACGCACCTGATGGATTTCGCGTTTTTCCCGTCGGGCATAGTTCACAAAGCATCTTAACAGCCTTAGAAGATGAACTAACTCGCTTACATGTAAGCATCTTAACATCTCAAAAAGTGACTGAAATTATATGGGAGAGTTGCCATGTAAGCGGTGTTAAAACTACCGACGAAATCTTTTATGCACCAAATATCATTATAGCAACGGGTGGACTTGGTTATCCAACCCTCGGCGCTGAGGGTGATGGATACACACTTGCATCTTCTCTTGGACATACAACAACTGAGCTATTTCCTGCAATGATGCCACTTTCTACAAAAGAAAGCTGGACAGATAACTGCCGTGCGGATACCATTGCAAAAGTCGAACTGCGTGTTAATACTAAAAAATATAATAAGCTCAAAGCTAAAGGTGATCTTATCTTTACCAAAAACGGTATTCGAGGTCCTGTCGTACTTGATTTTGCTCGTGAGATCACGCCATTACTCAGCCAACTTGGAGAAGTTCCCATCATCGCAAACCTTACAAAAGGGATGAATGAAGATGAGATGCTCCGCCATTTCAAAAATGAAAGCATCAAAAATCCTCAGGCAACTATAGAAGAGAGCTTAATCTCTATCTTGCCCTCTTCCGTAATCCATGAACTCTGCAAACTTGTCGGCGCTGAGGCTTCGATGAAGTTTGCTAAGCTAGAGGGAAAACAGCGCGCAGAACTTCTCAAAATTCTCATCTCGACTCCACTTACAGTGACTGGACATGATGGCTTTAAAATGGCGATGATAACGCGTGGTGGAATCTCACTCAAAGAGATAAACCCTCAAACCATGCAAAGCAAGATAGTAAAAGGCTTATATTTCTGCGGAGAAGTAATGGACATAGATGGCCCATGCGGCGGCTATAACCTGCAATGGTCTTTTGCCAGCGGATATTTGGCTGGGCATCTTTTGGATTAAACTCTAACGACTTAACTCCTTACACCCAAAGGGCACTTCGCATGTAAGCGAAATAAATATCTGGCATTTTGTCAGATTCATACTTTAAATGTTATGTTTTATGTAAAATAATTAAATATAACTCACAAGGATTCTCATGAATCACCCCAGAACACTTACGCCAAAAGATAAACTGATAGAGTTTTTGCTCTACACCACACCAAACCATGATATAAAAGTTGAGATTTTTATAAATAATGAGACTGTTTGGCTTCCGCAAAAGAGGATGGCGGAACTTTTTGGAGTAGATAGAACGGTCGTCACCAAACATCTGAAAAATATTTTTGACAGTGGCGAACTAGAAGAAGATTCAGTTAGTGCAAAAATTGCACATACTGCCCAAGATGGTAAAAATTACAATACCAAATTTTACAACCTTGACGCAATCTTCTCCGTTGGCTACCGTGTATGTCAACGATAAAGTGAACTCCCATATCGAAACTTTTAATATAGAAGAGCTTCATAAACGACCACTCAGCAAACTTATAAAAGATATTTCAGAAGAACTTGAATTATTATGACTTCGATTTAGACTATAAATCTATAAAGCACACTCGTAGTCAAAAACGAAAAAAGTATGCCGTATCCCACGATTGCGGAGCTGAGTTTTGGTGCTAGACCTGTCATGGAAGCCATTGCACCAGCGGTGATCATCGGTGCCATTCCTGCTTCTAAGATAGCTACATTGGAGGCTTCACCACTCCATCCAAAAAGTTTCACTACAACGATGGCAACGAGCGGTGCGACGATAAGCTTGATAAAAAGAGAGACGCTAAAAGGTGCGAGTTCATCACGAGTGAGACGCAGTTGTAACTGTAATCCTACAGCAACGAGAGCAACAGGAACAATGGTATTTGCCAAAGTTGCCAATACTTTTGTAATGCTCGCATCAAACTCCACACCCATTAACGTTAGTGCAAGTATTAGAGCGATGAATGGCGGAAATGTAATGATCTTAAAAGAGATGATCTTTAAACTCACTTCACTCTTATGAGAATAGTAAGAAACGATAAAAGTCCCATACAGAGCAAAAGCGATAAAGGTGCCAAACTGATCATAGATCATAATATAGGGCAAAGCACTCTGGCCCATGTAAGCGTTGATGATCGGGATACCCAAGAATGAGGAGTTTGTTAGGATGGAGACTAGCATCAATGAACCCGTCACTTCTTTACTAAAGCCAAAAAATCGGCTCAGAAGAAGGGTTAAAACAGCTGTCACTGTCATAACAATCCAAGCGATAATGATAGGAATAAAAAGTTCATGTGAAAATGTCAACTTCGGAACTTGTAAGAGGATCATCGCAGGAAGTGAGACAAAGATGACAAATTGGTTGAGAGTTTTTGGAGCATCTTGCGAAAAAATATGAAATTTTTGGATTGCATAGCCAAGTACAAGACACAATAAAATAAGAATAAAATTTTCCATTATTGCACTCTTTGATAACTTGGCAAAATATCTTCTAACAATCTATAAAACATATTCTAGTGTTCAGTTATATTTCTTCAAATACCACTCAACAGTTTTAATAATCCCTGTGTCGAAGTTCTCATCAGCTTTCCAGCCAAGTTCAGATTCTAGTTTTGTGGCATCTATGGCGTAGCGTCTGTCGTGCCCTGCTCTGTCTTCTACAAAAGTGATGAGCTCTTTGTAGCTTTTTCCTTTGGGAACTCTTTGATCTAAGATAGTTGTGATGGCGTCAACGATTTGAAGATTTGTTCTCTCATTTCTTCCGCCGATGTTATAAACTTCGCCCGTTTTTCCTGTGTGATAAACTAAATCGATCCCTTTACAGTGATCAAGTACATAGAGCCAGTCTCGGATATTTTTGCCATCGCCGTATATCGGGATACTCTCACCCGCTAGAGCTTTTCTTATGATAGTCGGGATTAGCTTTTCATCATGCTGTTTTGGACCATAGTTGTTTGAACAGTTTGTGATGACTGTATCCATTCCGTAAGTCTCTTGGTAGCTTCGCACTATCATGTCGCTTGATGCTTTACTTGCACTATATGGAGAGTTTGGAGCATATGGCGTGGATTCTATGAACAGATCACTTAGATCAAGGCTGAGTGTTCCATAGACTTCATCGGTTGAGATATGGTGGAATCTACAATTCTGATATTTTGGCTTACATGTAAAGGGTTTTTCCATCCAATATTTATAGGCAACATCTAAAAGAGTAAAAGTTCCATTGACATTTGTTTGTACAAATACTCCAGGGTTTTTGATGGAGTTGTCTACATGTGATTCTGCTGCGAAGTGGATAACACCTTGGATATCGTATTCGTTAAAGATAAACTCAACAAGCTCACGGTTGCAGATATCACCTTTGATAAATTTATAACGAGGATTGCCTTCGCACTCTTGAAGATTTTCCAAGTTTCCTGCGTATGTTAAAAGATCAAGATTGACCAAGTTATATTCTGGGTATTTCTCTAAAAAATAAGGTACAAAGTTTGAGCCTATAAAGCCCGCTGTACCTGTGAGTAGTATTGATTTTTTCATTATTTTCTTTCTCCCATAGTTTTTAAACATTCATCCAAAGAGTCTTTCCAAAAAGGGATGGTAATACCGAACTCTTTTTTTATCTTTGCTTTGTTGAGTAAAGAGTAATGCGGTCTTGTTGCCGGAGTCGGGTACTCTTTTGTCTCGATCGGATTGATCTGACAATCCAGTTTTGCCATACGCATAATCTCTTTTGCAAAGTCATACCAGCTAAGAACACCTTCGTTTGAGTAGTTGTAAATCTCTGGTTTTTCATTTTTGATGTTTGGTAAGATATCTAAAATCGCTTTTGCCAAATCTCGTGCATAAGTGGGTGTTCCTACTTGATCAAAGATGACACCTAGAGATTCTTTCTCTTTACCTAAACGCAACATCGTCTTTACAAAGTTTGCTCCAAAAGAGCTATAAACCCATGAAGTACGGATTATGATGGAGTTTTTAGGGCTTACATGTAAGAGAGTTTGTTCACCTCTAAGTTTTGTTGCTCCATAAACTCCGTTTGGATTTGTGCTGTCATCTTCTATGTAAGGTTTGTGGTTTTTTCCATCAAACACATAATCTGTGGAGATATGGATGAGTTTGATATTTTTCTCTTTTGAAATCTCAGCTAGATTTTTTACAGCTAAATGGTTTATCTTATCTGCATTCTCTGCGTCCGATTCTGCTTTATCTACGGCTGTGTATGCGGCGCAGTTGATGATAATATTGATATTGTTATTACTCACAAATTCATTGACTGAGGATGCATTTGAAATATCCAAAGTTTCTCGGTCTGTGAAGAAAAAGTTATATGGATAGTTTACATGCGAAGTGCCCTCGTGATATAAAGCTCGTATCTCACTTCCAACTTGTCCGTTTGAACCTGTTACTAGAATATTATGCATTGTAATAATCCACACCAAATTCAAAAAGATCACTTGCTTCTGCGAGTTTGGGTTGTACTTTATCTTTTGCAGACAAATTGAGTTCATTATGTGGCACTAACCAGTCGATGTTTAATGCTACGTCATCAAAGGCAATGCCTCTGTCACATTCTGGAGAGTAATAGTTGTCAACCTTATATGCAAATACCGTATCATCTTCAAGCACCACAAATCCATGAGCAAAACCGCGAGGAACTAGCATCTGTTTTTTGTTCTCTGAGCTTAGTTCTACGCTTACATGTAAGCCAAATGTTGGGCTTCCTTTACGGATATCTACTGCCACATCAAGTACACGCCCTTGGATAACACGAACAAGTTTAGTTTGAGCGTGAGGAGGAAGTTGATAGTGCAAACCTCTTAAAACTCCGCGTGAACTTTTACTTTCGTTGTCTTGGCAGAAGTTGATTTTATAGCCCAAAAACCCTTCAAGTTTGTCGGCACGAAATGTCTCTACAAAGTATCCTCTGTTATCTCCATGTACTTTTGGCTCGATGATGATGACATCTGGTATTGCAGTTCTTGTAAACATCATCTTCCAAGTCCTCTTGGCTGAGAAGCTCTGCGAATAAGATACTGCCCATACTGGTTTTTCTTTAAAGACTCTGCAAGTTCTAAGAGTTTTTCTTTAGAAATATAACCCATTTCATAAGCGATCTCTTCAATACATGCGACTTTTAAAGACTGACGATTTTCGATAGTCTGGATGAATTGACTTGCTTCAAGGAGACTCTCATGAGTTCCAGTATCGAGCCACGCATATCCGCGTCCCATAAGCTCAACTTTGAGTCTTTGTTCATTTAAATAATCTTGGTTTAAAGTAGTGATTTCCAACTCTCCACGGTGTGAAGGTTTAACGAGTTTTGCTTTTTGAACGACATCATTTGGGTAAAAATAAAGACCGACTACTGCATAGTTGCTTTTTGGTTCAGAGGGTTTTTCCTCTATGCTTGTCACATTTCCAGCCTCATCAAATTCTGCTACGCCATAACGCTCAGGATCACTGACATAGTAGCCAAATACCGTTGCTTTGTTTTCCTCTTGAGCGTGCTTAACACTCTGGGATAAAAGAGTTGTAAGTCCGTGACCGTGGAAGATATTGTCACCCAAAACTAAACACGCATCATCGCCGTTTAAAAACTCTTCACCGAGTAAAAATGCTTGAGCAAGTCCATCGGGCGAAGGTTGTACGACATAAGAAAAATGCATCCCGATATCACTTCCATCACCTAAAAGTTCTTCAAATCTTGGAAGGTCTTTTGGGGTGGAGATGATGAGAATTTCAGTGATACCTGCGAGCATCAGCACTGAAAGAGGATAGTAAATCATCGGTTTATCATAGATTGGCATTAGCTGTTTACTTACACCTTTGGTGATAGGATAAAGTCGTGTGCCAGAACCTCCGGCTAGAATGATGCCTTTCATGTTGCTACCTCTTCTCTTTTAATTACTAATTAAAGTTCGTGATTATAGCAATACCATACTAAAAATAGTTTGATATAAGCGCCATTTATGGATATTTACTCATACCTAGAGAAGCTTTTCTTGCCCGATTCTATAAAGTGCAAAATCGTACTTCAGAGGATCATTTGGATCAAACTCTCTGAGCTTACATGTAAGCTCTATGGCCGCTTCCAAGTCATAAGTTTTTCGCTTCAAAAGTCCAAGTTTTTGTGAAACTTTAAAAGTATGCGTATCAAGTGGGATTATGAGATCTTTTGTGTCCACTCCGCTCCATAAACCCATATCGATATTATCATCTCGCACCATCCACCGCAGATACATCATCCAGCGCTTGAGTGCCCCTGCTCCCTTTGTTTTTGTGGTGACTTTTGAGATCAAGAAGTCATAACCTCTTGAAGAATATGGTTGAACTTGTTGCATCATTTTTATAAGTTCATTTATTCCGTCGATGACGCTGTTTTCTTTGGCGTATCCACTTTTAAATATCACTTGGAGTGTCGTCTCTTCTTTGAGACGTTTGAGAGCAATAAAAAGTGCGATGACATCTTCGCTTGTTTGAAATCTGTAGTAGTGATGACATAGAGCTTCTGCTATTTCTTTCTCGCTTACATGCAAGAGTGAAAAATCAAGCGAATCCAAAAATTTGACTATCTGTTTAACATTTCCGTAAGAAAAAAGAGCGCAGATAAGAGAGATGGTTTCATCATTATGACGATGAGCAACCATAATGGGATCGAGCTTTTGGAGTGAAATTTCACTAAGCTGATTGCGCTTTAAGACTTCGCTATCAAGTCTCTTTTTTATCTCAGCTGCCCAGTTGATAGAGTTTTTTTCTTTCACTTGAACCTGCAATATTGAGCTGTTTTCTGTATTTTGCTATGGTGCGGCGAACCATCGTTACTTTGAAATTATCTTGGATCATTTCTAGGAGTTTCATATCGCTAAGCGGTTTTTTTGGAGACTCATCTTTGACGATGCGAAGCAGATAATCTTTAATTGCCGCATTAGAAGTATCTTCATCTATAGCAGTCGTAAAAAACTCTTTCATAGCAAAAACACCGCGGTCACAAGCGATATATTTGTTTGCGATAGCGCGTGAGATGGTGGAGGGATTATGCCCAAACTCATCGGCTAAAGTTTTGAGAGTAAGAGGCCTGATATCGCCGCCTGTAAAAAACTCATACTGATATTCGAGTATCATCAGCCCTACTTTGTAAAGCGTGGCTTTTCTCATTTCAAGCGCATCCACAAGACTTTTTGCCTCTTTTATCTTTTGCGAGATAAACTCATGTTCAATGGCATAAGCCGTATTAATATTTATGGTCGGATAGTAGCTGTCGTTGAGCTTGACCTCGATACCATTTTCATCATCAAAAAAGATCATCAAATCAGGGATGACCTGCGTAGAATCTTCAAGATACTCAATGGCAGGAGGATTTTTGAAACTACTGATGGCTTTGAGTGCTTCGGCATAATGTTTATTATCACTATGGGTGTGCATCTCTTGGAGATTATTTATCAGTTTGACGGCTAGTTCATAACCTTCATCACTTACCTGTGTATTTTCAAGCTGAAATAAAAAAGATTCAGCCAAATCTTTTGCCGCTATTCCGACAGGCTCGACATAGATAAACCGCTTTCTAACCCTCTCAAACTCATCTAAAGTGATACCATTTTCTTTGCAAAAAATTTCGCTTTCACCCTCATAATAGCCATTTTCATCCAGATTGGCAACGACAAACTGAGCAATTTTTTGAGAGATGGGTGTTGGGAAAAGTGGAGCTTCGAGCTGTTCGTCAAGGATATCATATAAAGAGCGAGACTGAATGGTCAACGCTTCTATCTGCTCTGTTCGTGAATTTGCCACGCTGCTTGAGATAAGCTTTCTTGGAATCCTACTTTCAAAATTTTCTTCAAATCCTGAACTGATTTCTACAACGGGATTTGATTCCACAAAAGGGTTCATTACATCGCCGAGTTCACTCAGACTTGAATGTAAAATTGGCAGCCAGTTACGTAGAGTGTTGGAGAGTTTATTTTTTGTCTCAACACTCTGCGTAACTCTTAAAGTAGCCATCTATTCCCTTAAAATTTCAAGCCCTAGAACTTGAAATCCTCCCCAAGATAGTGTGTTCGTACATCAGCATTTTCACTGATCTCTTTGCTTGTTCCACTCGCTAAAAGCGCACCTGATTTTATGACATATGCTCTGTCACAAACGGCAAGAGTCTCTCGGACATTATGGTCAGTAATCAGTACACCGATATCATAACTTACAAGCTGTTTGATAACATGCTGAATATCTAAAACGGCGATAGGATCTACTCCGGCAAAAGGTTCATCTAAAAGTAAAAATTTTGGTTTATTGACAAGCGCGCGAGCGATCTCAACACGACGGCGTTCCCCACCACTGAGACTGATACCATCACGATAGCGGATTGGCTCGATGTTGAACATATCAAGAAGCTCCGTGATGCGAGCCTCTTGTTCAGCTTTACTCATCTTTGATGCCTGTGCGGCAACTAAAAGATTATCTTCTACACTCAAATCTTTAAAGATCGATGCTTCTTGAGGCAGATACCCGATCCCTTTTTGGGCTCTTACATGTAAGGGCATTTTTGAAAGGTTTTCTCCATCAAAAAAGACATCTCCACTGCTGGCTTCAACGAGTCCGCATATCATATAAAAAGTTGTCGTCTTTCCAGCTCCGTTTGGTCCGAGTAATCCCACGACTTCGCCACTTCTTACCTCAAGCGACATTCCTCTCACTATCTCTAATGATTTGATCTTTTTTGTCAGATTCTCAGCTTTTAATGTATGCATTTTCTACCCTATATAATCTTTTATCATCTAATTTTTCTATATTTATAATTATGGCCGGAATCTCAGCACTAAAAAGGATACTGCTAAGTGTATCATCGCCCCACTCCACAAAATGATATCCATCACGTTCGAGTTCTTCAAGCATTCCAAGAGCGATGAAATGCTCTATGCCGTGGTTATAGATATCATAATGGAAAATGTTTTCACCATAACATTGTTGCAATGAAAAGGTCGGAGAAGTCACGGCATCTTCGAGCCCAAACTCTTTGGCGAAAGCTGCTACAAATGTTGTTTTTCCAGCTGCGAGATCACCGCGAAGGATAACAACACCGCCACTTGGCAGGAGTTGCATCACCTCTTTTGTTAGTTCCGGGAGATTCTCTATCCCTAAAATAAACTCGTTCATAGTTTTGACGACACTTCTATGATCTGGCGAAGTTTCTCTTTTGCACGACCTGAATGAATTGCATCTTTTGCGATTTCAAGACCATCTTGAAAATCTCGCGCTATTCCATCCACTACAAAAGCCGCTGCTGCATTTATAAGGACGATATCTCTTTGTGCCTCTGTAGCATGATTATCAAAGATATCTCTTAAAATCTTCGCATTTTCTTCGCCCTCACCACCCATGATAGCTTCAAGCGGCGCTCTTTTGATCCCGTAGTTTAAAGGATCAAGTACAAACTCTTCGATAACGCCGTTTTTGAGTTTTGCACAATAGGTAATATCTGAAATACTGATCTCATCCATATGTTCTTTGGATGAGACTACTAATGCATCGGTAGAACCATTTACATGTAAAGCATTCGCAAGTTTTGGCACAAAGGATTTGTCAAAGACACCCAGAAGTGTTTTTTTCACACCTGCAGGATTTGTAAGTGGACCTAAGATATTAAAAATAGTTTTATCTGGAATCGTCTTGCGTATTGGCATAATGAATTTCATAGCCGGATGATAGTTCTGCGCGAACATAAAAGTGAATCCTGTTTCTTCTAAAAGTTTTGCACTGTTTTGCGCGCTAAGATCAAGTCTGATTCCAAGTTTTTCAAACATATCCGCACTTCCGGATTTTGAAGTCACAGAACGGCTTCCATGTTTTGCCACATAGATTCCAGCAGATGCAACAATCAAAGACACAGTAGATGAGATATTAAAACTGCCTATCTTATCTCCACCTGTGCCTACGATATCGATAAGTTTATCTTTGATCTTTGGGTTTACATGTAAGGGTGTAGAATGCTCTCGCATTACATGTGCGGCTGCAGCAATAGTTTCAACACTTGTAGATTCGTCAAGACGTAGATTTTTCAACAAAGAGTACATCTCTTCATCATTCATCTCATGATTAAAAAGAAGTTCAAACTGTTTCAAAGAGTCTTCATAATTCATGCGACCTCCTTGATATATTTGTCCTGTTCAGATTTTGGAGTAGCTTTGATAGTAGGCAGAGAAAGGACTTGATACTTTTTTTCTCCACTTAAATATGCAATGCTGATAATATCTCCAACTGCTACATCTTTACTCGGTTTGACTACTTTTGCATTGATACTCACAACACCGTTTGCGATCATATCCTGAGCAATAGAACGCCTTTTTGTAATATTGACACTGTTTAAAAACTTATCGATTCTCATATATAAATATTCCAAAATTAATTTTCTTTATTTTAGACAAAAGAACCTAAAACAGATGTAAAATATGGAACAATTTTTGCGTGATTTTTATAATAGAGGAAGATTTTGTAGGAAAATTGCTTGAAGATGGAGATATGAGCTTAACTTAGCTCATAATCCCTTTGATCATAAAGAATACTGCAGCACTTAAAATTGCAGATGCAGGAACAGTAATGATCCAAGCAGCGATGATCTTTTTAACAGCATCACGTTTAACATACTTGATCTTTTTCGCACCTTTATACTCTTTTTTCTCCATTCTCACGAGTTCCTCTTTTTCATCAATCCCTTTGAAAAGTTCAACGATTCTCTCGTAATCTTGTTGTGTTTTATTTTCAAGAGCATCAAGTTGTTTGAGTTCTGCGCGCATATCATCAAGCGCTTTTTTATCCGCTTTAAATTTTCCTCTGACAGTCTCTAAAAACTTTGATTCTCCACGATCAAGATATTCTCGTAAAAATCCAACACCAAAAACACCACCAACTGCAATGTGAGTAGATGAAACAGGAAGTCCAAGCTGAGAAGCGACTATTACCGTCAAAGCCGCCGCCATAGCGATGCTAAACGCGCGCATCTGATCAAGCTCTGTGATCTCATTTCCTACAGTTTTGATAAGTTTTGGTCCATAAAGACTAAGTCCCACAACAATACCAATAGCACCAACACCCATTACCCACAACGGAATCCCGACCTCTTTATTGATCGCTCCACCCATGATGGCATCGTTGATTGCAGCGAGTGGTCCGATAGCGTTTGCAACGTCATTTGCGCCGTGAGCAAAACTTAAAAGTGCTGCTGCAAAAATAAGAGGAATAGTAAAGAGAGAATTGACTCCGCCTCTTGTTTGCTCTACTTTATCTGCAGAACGAATAATCATAGGTTTTACAACAAAAAAGATAACTACAGCAGAAAAGGTTCCAATAGCAAGAGCTGTTAAAAAATTCACTTTGATAAGATGGTTTACACCCTTTAAAATAAGGTATGTGATAAAAGCAAGAGCCATAAGCGAGACAAGTAGAGGCACGACTTTTTTTGCACTCTCGATCATATTTTCAGAATAAACGATATTTTTCTTGATATAGTATAAAAATCCCGCAGCAATAACGCCGCCGAGTATTGGCGAGATGATCCAACTTGCCACAATCTCTCCAACACTGCCCCATGCAACGATACCAAAACCTGCTGCTGCAATTCCTGCGCCCATAACACCGCCGACAATTGCGTGTGTTGTTGAAACAGGTGCACCAAGATAGGTCGCGAGATTCAGCCATAAAGCAGCGCTTAAAAGTGCCGCACTCATAGCCCAGATAAAGATATCAGGATTTGCGATCATACTTGGATCGATGATCCCTTTTTGTATCGTTTTGACAACATCGCCGCCGGCGATAAACGAACCGCCTGCTTCAAAAATAGCGGCAATAACAATTGCACCCATCATAGTTAATGCTTTTGAGCCAACTGCCGGTCCGACATTATTTGCTACATCATTGGCACCTATATTCATCGCCATATAAGCACCAAAAACAGCACCGATAGTTAAAAATATGTTGTAATGATCTCCATTATGAGAGAAAGTGGTCCAAATAAAGACAAGCGCTATAAATAAAAATGCAAGTAGAAGTCTTGCACCCAAATAAATCCATACTATAAATTCCACTCTCCACTTGTAAAAAAATATCAT
>JAVHRU010000059.1:0-13878 GCA_036171835.1 Sulfurimonadaceae bacterium
AGTGCAAATCCGGCGCGTGATAAAAAGCTTGTAGATTTCTTTTTCAATACAATGACTCAAAAAGAGATCTTGGCAAAAATCACTGATCTTAAGGTTGATAAAGTGGATGCAACAGGAAAAACTACAGGAGTAGTCTTTGTAGATATCAAGATGAATAATGTTTCCCATCCGGCAGAGATGAAATTTAATTATGAAAAGGGTGTTTTACAAGCTGATGGTGTGATTGACCTTGGTGACTATAAAGCTCTTGGTGCTCTTTCATCCATCAACAAAGCATGTTATGACTTGCATAAAGGCAAAACATGGTCGGATGTTAGTATCAGTTTTAATATGAATATTCAAGCAGATTGCCAATAGTTATGAAAATTGCTACACAGTATAGCTATGAAAAAACTTGGCAGATCACAAGAGATGAAGATCTGCTTAGAATGATAAAAGAGGAAGTGGGAGAAGAAGCAGCCGAGGGCACACTCTCTTATGTGAAAGAAATCTGCAAGAGCGGTAAAACAATTACTGTAGGTTCTTGTAGATTTAAAAAGGGCGACTAGCCCTTTTTAACATCTTTGACCATTGAGTCAAGATATCCAAACAGCTCCTGTGATGCTAATTCTGATTCTTTAAATAAATTTACAATTTCTGTATTCGTTGCATTACCTCTTTCGAGAAGCTCCATTGCTTTTTTGATATTTCCATGAATGGTTGCATGCGGCTTTTCTATAGCACTAAATGCAGAACTATGTGAAAATAACTGTTTGCCTTCTGCCCCATACCACTTACCAAGATTACATGTAAAGTGGTCGCTTAAATTTTTATCTGTTTTTCCATCAAGTACTGTTGAATATGAAGAAGATTTAAAAATCATGTGATCGAGTTTTGCCATATTTGCAAAGAGTTCATGGCCTATTTTTTGACTGTCATCTTTGATTTTATTTACATTTCGAATCATTTCGTGGAGCGTGATTTTAAATGCGTCGAGTTTGCTTTGAGACTCTGATGCTGAGAGATCGATTCTCTCACTATTTTCTGTCATGGCGATCGAGTTTTGTTTTAAGACGCTGATATTGGCTTCTACTTCACTTGTTGCTTTTTGCGTGCGTTCTGCAAGTTTTCTTACTTCATCAGCAACAACGGCGAATCCTCTTCCATGCTCACCAGCACGCGCGGCTTCTATGGCAGCATTGAGTGCTAGAAGATTTGTTTGATCTGAGATATCTTTGATGAGTGTGATAACATTAAAAATCTCTGCAACATTTGTATTAAGCTGATCTGCAGAGTTTTTGGAATCACTGATCATCTCTGTAATATGGGCAATATTATCGATAATCTCATCAGTTGACTTTGTGACTTTGGTGATAATATCTCCCGTTTCATCATTGAGTTTATTGACTTGGTCTACATTTTGAATATTATCTTTCATACTTGTTTGAAGATTTGTTGCATTTGAGACTGAACCTGAGATCATCTCATGAGAAAGATTAAGATTTAGTTCATTTTTTTCTTGAGCCTTTGCTATCTGTTGAGATATTTCTTGTGCTCTAAGTGCTTCACGTTTGGCTTCATTCGAGATTCCCTCTACGATGTCCAAGAAGGCATTAAAGCTTTGACTTGCGCTCCCTAGTTCATCATGTGAGACAATCGGAAGTCTCCTAGAAAGATCTGCATCTCCTATAGTAAGCTCTTTTGCCACTTTATCAAGATTGAGGATAGGATTAATAACAGCTTTTTTGATGATAAAAAGTAAAAATAATAGAATGAAAATATTTATCAAAGCGACAATAAATATTTGTCTTAGTAATGATCTCTCTGAATCTTGAATCGTTGCTTCAACTTCAGTTTTAAGTTTACCAACCATTGCATAGCCTACAACATTGTTTGAAAAATCTTTGATAGGCACAGAAGAGATAAAATAGTTTTGAGATTTTTGGAATGATTTAGTATCTCTTGGATTAATAGATGAGAGTTCTTTAAAAAATGAATCGTCTATCGTTTTTTTTGAAACAGCAAGAGTAAAGTCATTTACTTTTGGCGCATCTTTGAGATCGGTTGCTGTGGACAAATATTTATTATCAAGAAGAACTACGATATCTACGTTATCACTTTTTTTTGCAGAACTTACAATAGAGTTTAAACCTTGAATAAACTCCACTGAACCAAGATAAGCGCCGGTGTCTATAACTGGTGAGATACCACGAAGAACAAGTCCTGCTTTTCCAACCTCAATTGTGACAAGAGGTTTTTTCGTTTCTTTAACCTGAACGATGCTTTGTCTAAAACTGCTTAAATCATCACCAAATTTCTCAGGACTCCAACTTCTAACGAAACTTTTTACATCCGCATCATGAACATGGATTTTTATATTGTTAAAATCTGTATTATCTTTGAATGTTTTTGAAAGAGAACTCAGTCCTTTGACTGCAATATCTCTATTGTTTTCTTTCAAAGCTCTTATAGTATAGTAATTTTCTGCAATATTAATAGCGTTGGTTAAGCCAATATCTTTTTTATTTTTAGAAAGATCGGTATATAACGAACGCAATGAACTGTTTTCTTTTTTGTATATATCAGCTTTCATATCGTTGATAGAATAAAAATAGTTGATCGAAATAATCACAAATCCGATGAGGATAGATATTATTAATGGTATTTGAATCTTTTTACTGATACTAATATTTTGCATAGTGAACCTTTGAGGTGATTTATGGATGTGGTACTTTGAGCGTGGAGTTGAGACTCCATCCGATGAGGGCCATCAAAAAGATAACGGCGATTGATGGGATAAGCGCGTAAGAGTTTGCCAGATAGACAATCCAAAGCAAGATGGCACCAAGGGGAGTAGGTACACCTATAAAAAATTTGGAAACCTCACCCGCGTCTGTGTTGATATTAAATTGGATCAAACGGCGAAGACCCGATATGACATAATAGATACTAATGAGGGAAGCGACTACGATGATTGCGCCTTCTGTTTTTGCATACACTGCTTGAAAGATCAAAAATACCGGAACAAGAACAAAAGATAAGAAGTCTGCAAAGCTGTCGAGTTGAATACCAAACTCATTGGAAAGTTTATATTTTCTTGCGATCTTGCCATCAAATATATCAAAAGCTCCTCCAACCCACGCTAGGATAATTGCAAGAAAAAAGTTATTTTGAGTAATAAAGTAAGTTGCCATCAAACCAGCTGTGATATTGACCATTGTAAAAAGATTTGCAAGATTAAAGTGAGAAGTAGACTGCCATAAAAATTTCATCAGTACCCTTTTTTAGGTTTATTATAGCATTAGTAGGCAAAAAATACCTACGATATGCCTAGAAAAAGGACGCTTTTGTATGCCAAAAATGCCAAAGAATACGCGACTGTTGTCGTGAGTAAAAAGAGATAAACAGCGTACTTGATTCCACCGGCTTCTCTTGTAAAGACAGCCGTTGCCGCAAAACATGGTAAATAAGTCATAATGATAACAATAAAGGCGACCGCTGAAGCAAAAGAGATATTCGCATGGAGTCTTTGCATCAATCCATTATTATGTTCATCGGCGTCGGCTCCAACTGAGTATAAAACACCCAAAGTTGAAACGACGACCTCTTTTGCTGCGAGTCCAGTTTGCAAAGCGACGGCCATCTTCCAGTCCATGCCGATAGGCTCAAATACCGGTTCAATAAACTTACCAATACGACCTAAAAAACTCTGTTCAAGAAGTTGTTCATTTAGTGATGTCTGTAACAGTTTTTTTTCTTGTGTATCTGCAGTGAGCCCTATCTTCGCTTTTTGCTCTGCTACCATTTGAAGATTGTGCGGATAGTTACTTAAAAACCATACAAGCATGGAAGCTGCGGCGATAAATGTTCCCGCTTTTTTGATATACATATAAGTCTTTGTCTTGACTGTGTGCCAGACAAGTGAAAAAGATGGAAGGCGATACTTTGGCATTTCCATGACAAATGGTTCATCTTTACCCTTAAAGGCAGTCATTTTGAGCACTTTCGCTGCTATAAGTCCGATAACAGCTCCACTGATATAAATAGCAAATAAAACATTTCCGGCACTGCCCTCTCCAAAAAAAGCTCCGGCAAAAAGCACATACACAGGAAGTCTCGCTCCACAACTCATAAATCCGATGACAAAAAGAGTAAGCAATCTGTCACGGTCATTTTTTAAGATTCTCGCACTCATGTAAGCAGGAATGGAACATCCAAAACCTGTGACAAGAGGGATGAAAGATTGTCCATGGAGTCCAAAGCGGTGGAAAAAACCATCGAGTAAAAAGGCAACCCGACTCATGTATCCGGTGGATTCGAGGAGTGAGATACCGATAAAAAGAATCACGATATTTGGTACAAACATAATAACCGCACCGACGCCTGAAATAACGCCATCTACGACGAGTGAACGTACTTCAAGATTTGGTATAGTAGCACCCACAACACTGCCAAACCATGTGAAAAATGTATTGATCCATTCCATCGGGATAGATCCGAGTTTAAAGGTCAGCTGGAAAAGTCCCCACATAAAAAAGAGAAAGATCGGGATACCAAAAACAGGGTGGATAAGAATTCTGTCTATTTTATCTGTTGTGCTGATCTCGTGAAGTGTAATATTGTCCTGTTTTACAACCTCTGCGACGATTCCTTTATTAAACGCCATATATTCTTCAGCAAAAATATCTTGCATATCTTCCGTTGCGTGATGCAAGGCAAGATGCTTGTTTGCTTCATGTAAGATAGGCTGGAGTTCTATCCAGATTGGATCGTCATGCATTTTTCTATATGTTTTTTCTTTGTTTTGTAAGAGGTTGATAGCTATACGTCTAAAAGAGTTGTGAGATTTAAAATGGTGCTTTGTAAGACAGGTAATAATATTTTCTATCTCTTCTTCGATAGGTTCACTAAATATCAGTTTAGATTCGCTCAAGCTATTTTCAAAGGTTTGAATAATTGCATCGAGTAATGGCTTGATTCCCTCTTTTGTAGCCGCAGAAACAGCAATAGTTTTTACACCTAAAAGCTCTGAAAAGAGTTTTGTATTTATATGAATTCCCTCTTTTTTTGCTTCATCGCTCATGTTGAGCGCGATGACGAGCTTTTTATTCATGTTTAGAAGTTCTGAGGTGAGCTGAAGATTTCTCTGCAAGTTAGTGGAATCTACAACATTGACGATGAGGTCATACTCTTCTTCACATAAAAAGTTCGTAGTGACTTTCTCTTCGATGGAGTATTCACTCAGCATGTAAGTCCCAGGAAGATCGACAATGTTGACTTTATAACCTACATAGTTGAAAAGCACTTCACTCTTTTCAACTGTAACACCCGTAAAATTGCCTACATGTAAGTGAGCATTTGAGATGGAGTTAATGAGCATACTCTTGCCCACATTAGGTTGTCCGACAAGAGCTATTTTTATCTTTTTCATACTGTTTTTACCTCGATTGCTTTGGCTTCATCTTTACGAAGCGCTATATTCATCTTTCCGACTTTGATCTCAACCGTACTTTTTGTCGGAGAATATCCAAGCAGGCTAATGGTTGCTCCTTTTAAAACACCAAAAGAGACAAGTCTTTGTCTGAGTTCCCCTTGGGTGTTGAGTTTTACGACCTCTAAAATATCATTTTGTTTACACTCTAAAAGATTCATCTGTTTTTGCCTTAAAAATTGTATGTTATATTAATCTGTACTCTATCCCAATTGGTCTGAGTATTGTTAGGGTCAATCTTATCACTATCTTTTGCATAGATTGCAGAAAATTTTAAATCATTATTGACATTATATTCAAAACCTATGTTTTGCTCAATGATATTGGCTTTTTGACCTAAACTGTTCTTGCTTCCTATAAAATCAGCATATGCATACCAGATTTTAAAATCATTAATTTTATAGCTAATATTGCTTACAATGCTATCAGCATCTCTGTCTACGGCTATATTGTTAAGGATCATTGTGTCCATATTTGTATATAGTGCTCCACCGCCAAAACCGCTAAAAGTCTGTTTGCCGGTTGCTACGGTTGCATGGTTATATGCCACGTTTATGCCAAAGCCACGTAAAACTATTTCTGTCATCACCCCATATATGTTTGCATTGATTGTACTATTGCTTAATTCATTTTCACTTATGTATTGAGCACTTACATGTAAGAATATCTCTTTATTCAAATTATAATGAAGAGATCCATCTGTATAGAAGATATTTGAAAATTCGGAGATGTTGTAATACCAGGCACTTGTATCTAAAATATCATTAGAAAAAGATATAGAGCTTATCCATGTTCCGTTGATACCGGTATTTTGCCATCTATTATCAAGTCCGGCATCATATCCTTGCCATTTTTGAAGATTACCTGCCATGAAAGTAAAGCCGGCTATCGCATAAGTGGCAATGTAAGCATCAAACGTATTTTGTACCATCCTTATTTCGTCACTGTTTGCTAATGGAGTATCGATGACTTGACGACCGCCGCGAAAATTAAATCCATCGTATTTATAGTTTATATACGCTTCAGCCAGATTCGTATAATTTCCTTTTGAAGAGGAGAGTTCATTGTTCTGTTCACCTTTATTTCTATCTCCGGTAGCAAAATTGGTATCTTGAGCCGTATAAAATGCTGCCGCCGCATTAAAGCCGTTTATCTCTGCTAATTCATATTTCAACTGACCGCCGATTGCTGTTGCATATGTGTCTTTTATTTGGGATATTGCATAGTCATACCCGGCATACATAGATTTTATTTGACCCGATATTTTTCCATCTGTAAACATTTGTTGCAATGTATTGACCTCTGAAATTTCTTTCTTCGGAGACTCTTCCATTGTTTCTATCATCTCTCTAACTGAATGTGAAGCATCTTTATTATCACTTGCAATATCTTGGGCATACATATTAATAGTCAGTAGTATCAAAGAAGTGATTTTAATAATATGCATATTTTCCTCTCTTGTTATAAGTAATATTCGTAATGATATTCATTATCAACTTAAAGTAAAGTTAGTAATGATAATTGTTATCATAAATAGAATATCCTTTTATTATCCAACTATTAAGAGAAATGCGTTAAAGTATCATTATGAATAAAATACTTATGATAGAAGATGATTTGGAATTAGCAGAGATACTGACCGAGTATCTCGAACAGTTTGATTTTAAGGTAGTGACAGAAGATGATCCTTTTAAAGCTGTGAGTATCTTAAAACTAGAACCTTTTGATTTGGTTATCCTTGACCTTACACTTCCTGGAATGGATGGTTTGGAAGTATGCGAAGCAATCCGTGAGCGTCAAGATATACCGATTATTATCTCCTCAGCGCGTAGCGATGTCACAGATAAGGTTGCAGCTCTCGCACTAGGCGCAGATGATTACCTGCCAAAACCTTATGACCCTCGCGAACTAGAAGCGCGTATACATTCAGTTCTTCGCAGATATGAGACAAAAGTTTCGCAAAAAGATGAGATGAAGAGTGATTTTAAATGTGATACATCTTCTATGCAGATACACTATAAAGGGCGCGCGCTTGATCTGACAAATGCGGAGTATGGTATCTTGTCTTACATGATACAAAAACAGGGAAATGTTGTCTCAAGAGAGGATCTTATTCATAATGTTAATGCTATTAATGAGGATTCATCAAATAAGAGCATTGATGTAATGGTCGGACGTATCAGAAATAAACTCGGAGATAAATCATTAATAGAATCTGTTCGGGGCGTGGGATATAAACTCATAAAATGAGACGCCACGCAGTTTTACTCACCGTTTTATTTGCGCTTTTTGTAACGCTTGTGAGTGTAAGTTATGTCTTTTGGCAGTTCTATCAGTTAAGCTATGTCAGATATGTCAACAATATTTTTGCAAAGCATTCTGTAATCACGCAACTCTTTCACGAATATCAGCAAAATCAAAGTTCAACGGCTATTTTTGATGCTAATCTTGCTATCTATAATCTCTCTACGATTCCTGAGAAAAAAGCACAACAGATTTTAAGAACAGGTAAAATACTGACACAAGAAAGTAGAAATATTAGGCGAAATGATGATCTTGCAGAAAATACAAATATGATGTATCAAGGATCTTCACGTGTTAAAACAGTGATGCTTCAATATCAAAACTCCATCTATTTTTATATACGTACCAATATGGGCTCTATTATGGTTATAGACTCGACGCTCAAGCCCTATAAACCATGGAGTCTTATCTCAAGTTATGTGAGTATTATCTCTATTATCATCATATCATTTATGCTTATATTGCAAAGACTTCGTCCTTTAATACGACTATTTCAGAGGATAGCTCTTTTTGGTGCGGGAAATCTCAATGTTTCTTTTAAAGTAAAGGGAAAAGATGAGATTGCTGTTATTGCCAATGAGCTTGAGACCGCGAGACTCAAAATAAACTCTATGCTTGGAGCGCGGACTCTTTTTTTACGTAACATTATGCATGAGCTTAAAACTCCCATCGCAAAGGGAACTATCGCAACACAGATGCTAGAATCACAAAAACAACGCGATAGATTTACCTCTATTTTTGGGCGTTTAGAGGCCCTTGTTAACGATTTTGCTATGATCGAAGAGGTGACTTCATTAACGAGTCGAAAAGAGTTTTCTGAGTATAGAATCGTAGACATTATAGATGGTGCGATAGATATGTCGATGGTAGAGCCTGAACATATAGAAGTTGATATCAAAAGTTCGGCTAAGCTCGTGGCAAACTATAGACTTTATACGACTGCCATCAAAAATATGATTGATAATGCAATGAAATATTCGCCGGATAAGCATATTAAAATAGTAATAGTAGATGCAGAACTCTGTTTTGAAAGCAAAGGCGCGAGGCTGAAGTATCCACTTAACTTTTATATAGAACCATTTACAAAAGAGTCTTCATCACAAAACAGTTTTGGTTTGGGTTTATATCTTGTGGATTCAATATTAAAAGCTCATAAGCAAGTGTTAGCTTATGAGTATGACAACGGTATCAACCGTTTCATCTTTGCAAGAGATACTTACAAAGAATCGTAATCTATTTTTTGTTTAGTTTCTCTTTGAGGATGATCTTGCCCATCTCTACGCCGGGTTGGTCATAAGTGTTGATATCAAGCATTTTTCCAACAAGCGCTGCTAGAAGCTCATAATAGTAGATAAGTTCACCGATAGAATGGGCATTAATTTGAGAGATTTCGATAACATCGAGAGGGATATGTTCAAGTGAGAGAAGAGATTCGACAATAGAATCAGCTTGCATATTGATAATCTCTGAAAATTTATATCCATTCAAAACATCCAAAGACTCTAAATGTTTCAATGAGTTATTTGGCACTTCCATTGCATTTTCAAAATTATTTATCTTGATGACAGTCACACTTTTATCACGTTTACCATCAACAATCAGCTGTAAAAAAGAGTGCTGATCTGTGGGTCCGATAAGACCAACTGGAGTAAGGCCTACATGTAACTGTGAATGGATCTGTTTCTTCCCAAGACTTTCTCCCCAAAGTTGCACATACCACGCATTAAACTCGCGGAAAACTTCTGAGTAGCTAAAAAGACAGTTAATGTTATAAGTGTTGGCTGTTTGAGCGTAATAAGTTGCTTTTTTGAGAAGAGAAGTATCATAACCCTCTTGATTGAAAAATGAGTTATAGATCTTTTTCGCTCCATCTAAAAGTGATCTGATATCAATGCCTATCATTGCAAGAGGTACAAGCCCAACTGCACTTAAAACAGAAAATCTCCCACCAACATTATGAGGAATATGAAACACTTTGATGTTACTATCTATTGCGTGCTTTTCAAGAAGCGAACCTTCATCTGTAATAATGGTACAGTTCTTAGACGTTATCTCTACGATTGATGTAATGTATTTGTAAACAGAAATTGTCTCAACTGTTGTTCCAGATTTGCTGATGATAAGAAAATGGGCATTTTTAAGATCGATATGTTCCATTTCATCAGTGATGACAAGCGGGTCGGTTGTTTCTATGACATGAAGTTTTTTTGAAAAGTGGTTGGTATATTTTAAAAATTTGTAAATTGCAGAGGTTCCAAGAGCACTACCGCCGATACCGACAACGACAATATCTTGTGCATTTATAGTCTTGGCGTATGTTTCATATCCACTAACATCGTTGTGGCAAAGTTCGTAAAAGCCTATCTCTTCTCTTTCAGCTTTAATCAATTCAAGAATATTTTCGTTTGGCTTGGTGTCAAAATAAAACCTATTTTTCATGGTTTAAACCTTAATTTGAGTGAGTTCTTGACATAATAACATAAATGAGGGTAAAATACGGTTACTAAAAGTGTAAAACAATACTTCAAAATCTATACAAATCTTTCATATTCGCAATAAATCTAACTTAAACAAGGTGAAGCAATTAATGGCTGAACAAACTCCGACACCAAACAAAAAAAGTACGAAAAATAGAACCCACACGCCCGTTGTAGGTCATAAAATAGAAGATCTTAGAACGAAGACTACAGCAGAACTTGTAGTGATCGCAAATGAACTCAATGTTGAAAATCCCAATGAGCTTATACGTCAGGATATTATTTTTGAAATCCTAAAAGCACAAGTAGAACAGGGTGGATTCATCCTATTTACGGGTATCTTAGAGATGATGTCTGATGGTTACGGATTTTTACGCACTATCGATAAAGATTTCGGTGACAGCGTTCACGATGCTTATGTTTCAAGTACGCAGATCAAGCGTTTTGCTCTTCGTAACGGAGACAGTGTTACAGGTCAGGTTCGTCCTCCAAAAGAGCAAGAGCGTTACTACGCACTTCTCAAAATTGAAGCGATCAACTACCTTCCTCCAGAAGAGAGCAAAAAACGTCCTCTTTTTGAAAACCTTACTCCTATCTACGCAACTAGCCAGATCAAGCTTGAATATCAAGCAAATAAATTGACTGGCCGTATGATGGATCTTTTTGCTCCTATCGGTCGCGGTCAACGTGGACTTGTCGTTGCACCTCCAAGAACTGGTAAAACAGAACTTTTAAAAGAGATAGCAAACGGTATCACACATAATCATGCAGATATGGACTTAATGGTTCTTCTCGTTGATGAAAGACCTGAAGAGGTTACAGACATGGAGAGAAGTGTTAGAGGTGAAGTTTACAGCTCGACATTCGACATGCCTGCAAAAAACCACGTAAAAGTGGCTGAAATGGTCATCGAACGTGCAAAGCGCCGCGTGGAACTTGGACATCATGTTGTTATCTTACTTGATTCTATCACACGTCTTGCCCGTGCTTACAATACTGTAACACCATCAAGTGGAAAAGTACTTTCAGGCGGGGTTGATGCGAATGCATTGCATAAACCAAAACGCTTTTTTGGAGCGGCTCGTAATATTGAAAACGGCGGAAGTTTAACGATTATCGCGACTGCACTTATCGAAACGGGTTCAAAAATGGACGAGGTCATCTTCGAAGAGTTTAAAGGTACTGGTAATTCTGAACTTATACTTAGCCGTAAAATCTCTGAGAGACGTATCTATCCGGCTATTGATATTCTTAAATCAGGAACTCGTAAAGAGGAACTTCTTATCTCTGCGGAAATACTTCAAAAAGTGTTTATTCTTCGTTCAATGTTGCATAAACAAGATGATGAGGTTGAAGCACTAAAATTCCTATATACAACTATGATGAAAAATAAAACGAATGCGGAATTTTTAGAAAGTATGAATAACCAGTAATGAAAGTAGGTGTTTTTGATAGCGGGATCGGCGGGTTAACAGTTGTTAAGTCGCTTTTAGAACACCAGTTTTTTGAAGAGATCATCTACTTTGGTGACACTGCGCGCGTGCCTTACGGTATCAAAGATAAAAACACCATTATCCGCTATGCTATCGAGGCAGTAGAGTTTTTCAAAAACTTCGACTTAGACCTTATCGTCGTTGCTTGTAATACTGTCAGTGCATATGCTCTGACTGAGATGCGAGAGAACGCGAGTTGCCCAGTTGTAGGTGTGATAGAATCAGGTGCTCTTGCTGCACAAAATGCGCTTACATGTAAGGATGCAAATATCCTCATTATCGGTACAAAAGCGACCGTAAACTCCAAATCTTACGAAGATGAACTCCACTCTCTTGGCTACAATAACTTAGAAGCAAAAGCGACAGGTCTTTTTGTGCCGCTTGTTGAAGAGGAGATTTATGAGGGCGAGATTCTCGAATCAACTTTTAAACACTATTTTGAAGATATCAAATCTCCTGATGCACTCATCCTTGGATGTACCCATTTTCCCCTTATCGCACCCGCTTTACAAAACTATTTTGGAGAGAATTGTCAGTTGATTCACTCAGGTGATGCAATTGCTCAGTATTTGGAAAAAGAGTTTGATTTTACTAAGCGTTATCCAACGCCAGAGATTAAATTTTTTGCCTCAGAAAACCCTGAAGCGCTTCGCAAGATTGCCAAAAAATGGTTAAAATTATAAGAAATTAGGAACAAAAAATGGCAATTACAAAACGTGTGACTTTTATAGCCAAACCAGAGGCAATAGAGATGATGAAAAAGCTTTTAAGCGCTATGGTTGAGCCTTCAAAAGCAGAAGAGGGTTGTATCTTTTATGAGATTTTTCAGTATGAAAATAAGCCGGAGAAGTTTATGGCGTATGAAAGCTGGAGAGATGAAGCCGCACTTGATGGACATAAAAACTCTGCACACTACGCGGTCTACAAATCAAGTTATGAGCCATACTGTTTGGATAAGTATTCAGACGAGCTTGAAGTATTAGGCTAGATAGATGAAAAATCTTTGGTCTGATGAAGAATCTAAAAAGTTTACGACCGATTTAGAACTGCGAGTTTATACCTCAAACATTTTAGGTCAAAGTGATGAGCTTGTGCTTCATGGAGGCGGAAACACTTCTGTGAAAGTGGAAGTAGACGATGAAGATATTCTTTATGTTAAAGGCAGCGGCTGGGATCTGGTCAGCATAAAAGCTGAGGGTTTTGCACCTGTGAAACTTGAAGCGCTCTGGGAAATGGCAAACCTGCCGACTCTTAGTGATAGTAATATGGTTATGCTGCAAAAAGCTGCCATGATCGATAAAACTGCTCCAAATCCTTCCGTAGAAGCCATTTTACACGCCATCATCCCTTTTAAATTTGTCGATCATACTCATGCGGACGCTGTTGTTACTATTTCAAATTCTGTAAGTGGTATTGAAAATATCAAAAAACTGTTTCCAAATTTTCTAATCATTCCTTATGTGATGCCCGGATTTCTCTTGGCTCAGAAGATCTATAAAAAGACAAAGGATTTGGATTGGTCAAAATGCGAGGGAATCATCCTTCATAACCATGGAATCTTTACTTTTGATGATGACGCGAAAATCTCTTATACAAAGATGATAGACGCAGTTACAAAAGCGGAAGAGTTCTTGGCAGAAAATGCAAAAGTCACACTCAAACTTTCAAACTCTAAAAAAGAGATCGATCTTAAAAAACTGCAACATCTTCTTTCTAAACATAAAGGCTTTCCCGTTGTCTTACATGTAAACAGATCAAACCTTGCATATACCTATGCCACGCAAGAGGATTTAGAGCATTTTACATGTAGAGGTGTGCTCACACCTGAGCATATTATCAGAACAAAACGGATGCCTTTAGTGCTTAGCGATGATAATTTTGAAGTTGCGATAGAAACATATGAAGCAAAATATATAGAGTATTTTGAAACTTTTGCCACAAATGAGATATGCTTAAATCCTGCTCCAAATTATGCCATCATTAAAGATTACGGCGTTATCTGTTTTGGTAAAGATGCAAAAGAGAGCTCCATCATCAACGATATCATCGAACACACAATGCTCG
This sequence comes from Sulfurimonadaceae bacterium, assembly GCA_036171835.1. GTDB lineage: Bacteria > Campylobacterota > Campylobacteria > Campylobacterales > Sulfurimonadaceae > Hydrocurvibacter. The sequence goes on from JAVHRU010000059.1 coordinate 13,809, forward strand.
CCGTTCTTCGAGCCGATCAGCTAGGCGGATACAAAAGTATCAACGTAGCCGAGAGTTTTGCGATGGAATA
>JAVHRU010000060.1:0-13803 GCA_036171835.1 Sulfurimonadaceae bacterium
GTAAAACCAAATGGCAATTAGATACTAGAATAAATTTAAAAATTCTAATAACTGCCTATAAACTTATAGTCATAAAAGCATATCATTAAACATCAAAAAATAACCTTATTTTTGTTCGATTATTTTTTGAGCCATGGTCTTATTTTTTTGAGTTCCAAAGCGTTGAGAATCAGACCAACATTGCTCAATTCATGCTCATGTACAAAACGGTTTGTATTTTTTATAAAGTCTTTTTTCGAATAGCCAGCTTTGAAAACAATTAGATTTAAATCTGACATACGCATCAGTACCAAAGCATCTGCGACTAGCCCTACCGGAGGAGACTCAAGTAAGATATAGTCATATGTTTGTGTGAGTTCACTCAAGAGTGTTTTAAACTTTTGTGAGACAATCATCTCATAAGGATTCATCGGTATCGGTCCAGCTACTACAACATCCACATGTTCATTTACTGGTTTTACTACCTCGGCAAGCGTATTGTTGCCAGCTAGGTAAGTACTCATACCTGAGTCATTGGTCATAAAGAGTTTGTCTTTCACGCGTGAAGCACGCATATCGAGATCAAGTATGATGACTTTTTTACCACTTTGGCCGATGATTTTTGCAAATTCAAGTGTTGTTGTAGTGCGTCCTTCACCCTGAACGGAAGAGGTAAACGTGATGATCTTAGGACGATCTGCTCTATATTCAAGGCGAGTGAGCAGTACACGAAGTGCATCTTCATAAAGTGTTGTTTTATTTTTAAACAGAGGAAGTACACTATATATAGGGAGTGTCGTTTTCCCTTCGATATCACCTATCGTCTGAATTTTATTTGCAAGCATATTGCGTGTAAATGCTTGAAGAATCCCAAGTATCAATCCGATGATAAATCCCATCGCAATGATTAAGAAGCGATTTGGTTGTGCTGGGATGCCATTACTTAGTGCATCATCTATAACACGAACTCCAGAAACAGTAGAAGACTCGATGATAGCTGTTTCAGCTCGTTTTTGAAGTAAAAATTTGTAGATATCTTCATTAACGATAAAATTTCTATTGAGTTGAGTCAACTGCTGTTCTTCTGCTGGTAATGCTGCGAGAGAAGCACTATGTTTGTTGATTAAAGCGCCTAATGTTGCTTTACGTTGTTCTATACTACGTAAACTTCCCTCTAATGTAGCGATCAAACTTGCTTTTAATGATGCAAGTTGTTGGTTTACTTTGAGGACAGATGGATGTTTTTCTGTAAAATCAACAAGTAAAGATGAATGTAGAGTGTGGAGTTCTTGAATTTTTTGAATGAGTAAAGCTATAGTCGCCGAACCTCCACCTACAGGTCCTAAATCGATCCCGACAATATCTTTATTTGCTTTTACATATGTTAGTAAAGTTTGAATTGTGCTCTCTTGCATACCAATCTCAGACATTTGGATCTGGTATTGATCAAGATCTTTCGATGCTATACTTGCTTTACTCGCAACATCGATAAGAATATGAGAAGATTTGTAGTCTTTGAGATTTGTAGCAGAATCTTGAAGTGCTTTGTCAATGGCCTTGAGTTGATCGTCTATAAAATTGAGTGTTTTTTCTGCACTATTACTTTTATTTTTAATACTTTGCTCAGCATACGCAGTTGCAATGGCGTTGAGAATATCCTGTGCTCTTTGAGGAACATTGTCCTGATAACCAAGCATCAAAACAGAACCTTTGTCTTCTGATGGAGTTACTGAGAGAGATGACTGGATAAGAGGGTACATAAAGTCGTTTGGCGTGATTGTAAAGACATATTCACTTCCACTTAGTGGAGCGAATTGATTTACTGTAACACTAAAAAGAGGATTTGAGATCAACTGTCCATATATATGTATCTTACTGTATACAAACTCTTTAAGCTCACCTTTTGCAGGCTCTTTAACGACAAGACGAAAATGAGTTTTGTCTAAAGGTGTAAGATGAAATTCTGACCCTATAAGACGTTGATTTATAGTATCGGCCTGGACTGAAAAAGGAGACGCAGTATAGAGTTCGACATTTTTATAACCTGACACATCGTAATAGCGATTGCCTATCTGCACTTTTTCAAGTACTTTTTTGGCAATGAAACGTGACTTCAATAAAACTACTTCATTTCCCATATTGGCACTAGGCATTCCCGTTGCTGCAGCCATAAAGTCACTTGAAGATTGCGCGCCTGTACTCTCTTGGATCTGAAGTGTGAGATTTGCCTGGTAAACATTTGGCTTGAAATAAGCAACTAATCCCGCTAATAATACAACGGTAAAAGTAACTAAAAAAATTGATTTTTTGTACTGTAGTAACATCCCTACCACTTCTTTAAGATCTACCTCTTGTTCTTCAGTATTGATCAGGGGATTGTGGTTATTTAAATATGACATTTACAGCCTTTGTTGTTCTAAATGTGTCAAACGTTATAAAAGGCGACATCATCACACCTAGCATGTTGAAAAAAGGTGTTTGCTCTACAAACGCAACATTGTATGCTTTCATAGCACGTGGCTGAACATAGATAATGTCGTTAGGGAGTAAAATAAGACTAGTAAGTTTCATCTGCGACATATCTGCTAAGTTTATATCTCTAACTTGTGGATTGCGAAGACCTCCACGAATAACTCGGATATTAGTTCGATCTGCATCATTTGTTAAATCCCCAGTACGAGCTAATGCTTCAAAGAGAGACATTGTTCCATTTGTGACTTGGACAACTCCAGGTCCTTTGACTTCGCCCAATACAAAAAGCTTTTGATTTAAAATTTTTACAGTAACATAGGGATGACGTAAGAAGGCTTTATAAAGATTAGAAATTTTATCAGCTGCCTGATTTTCAGTTAAACCAAGGACGCTTACACTTCCTACTAATGGAAGACGGACAACACCATCATTTGGGATCAGAGTACCTTCTGTTCCATCTCGCGTTAAAGATTGCTGTCCTCCTCCTTGACTCAAGATTTGACTCAATTGTTGGTCTCCTTCTCCAGAAGTTTGGTTGACAATGCTGATTTCAACACGGTCGTCTTTAGCAATTTTCCATTCAAATTGGGTTTCTTGAGCATACTCTTTGTCTGAAACTGTTTTTTCAACAGTATTATTACCTTCAAACATTTTAAATGATTGTGTCGAGCAGCCTGAAAACAGTATAACTGCAATAACGGCGAGATAAAAGGAGATCTTCATACTTTTAACCTTAATATAAATTACGAATTAAGCCATGAACTATAACATGTTTACACAAAATATTTCTTTAGAAAATGCATAAATGGTGTTTAAAATAACACTATTTTTCAAGTGCATGTCAGCGCATTTAAAGTATAATCCTCATAAATTAATAAATCAAAATAAAGAAAAATCAGAATGAAAAATATTGTATTGATAGGTTTTATGGGTGTCGGAAAGGGAAGTGTGGCTCGTGAGATGGTCAAGCAACTCGGAGTTGTTGCACTCGATACAGATGACATCATAGAAAGTATGGAAAATAGAAGTATCAAAAAGATCTTTGCAACTGAGGGTGAACAATATTTTAGAGATGTGGAATTTAAAGTTGCAAAGTGGCTTGAAAAAAGTGTCAAAGATACGCTCATCTCAACGGGTGGAGGATTTTATAAAGTCAAAAACCTCAATAAAATAGGAACAGTTATCCTTTTAGATTCCCCTTTTGAAAAGATTCATGAGAGAATCATCAATCATCCAAATGCAGAAAGTAAACTCAAAAAACGTCCATTGATGCAAGATCTCGAACGTGCAAAAGCTCTTTATGATGAGAGAGAAGCACAATACAAAAAAGTCGCTGATATCGTTATAGATGTTACAGAAAAAAGTGTTGAAGATATAGTAAAAGAGATCCAAAAAAAGGCTAAGTTGTGAAAAAAATTATTTTACTCGTTTTATTGGTATGTATGAATCTTTTTGGATCAGAACTTGTTTTGCAAAAAGACTTTAAAAATGCAGTGATCCAAGCAGATATGACACAAAAACCGATCGTGTTTATCATCTCACGTCATACATGTAAATACTGTATTATGCTAGAGAATGAAACACTTTCAAAACCTGATGTTGTAGAAGAACTCAATAAAAACTTTGTAACATATATCGCATATACAGATGACGGTGACGGTTTTCCAGATGAGTTTTGGCGTCCAGCTACTCCGACTATCTGGTTTTTGGATGATGAGGGCAAAGCTATGAGTGAGCCTATTATGGGTGCAGTAGATGAAAAAAATCTTTTAAAGGTTTTAGATACGATATTAAAAAGCTTTGCTGCACAAAAACAAGAACAACAATTTAATTATACAAAGAGCAGATTATGATTTTTACAACAACTTCGTCACAAAATTTCGAGGCACAATTTGAAGAACTTTTAGGTCGCGGCAAGATGGATATGGTACATGTAAGTAGTATCGTCGGCGGTATTATCGATGAGATCAAAAGAGATAAAAACACTGCGCTAAAATCACACATCGCTAAGTTTGACAAGTGGACTCCAAAAGATGATGCAGATCTAAAAATAGATGTGACGCTGATGAAAAATGCTTATGATGCACTGGATAAAGATCTTAAAGCCGCTTTACACCTTGCGTATGATCGCATTAAAGTCTATCACCAAAAACAAAAACCAAAAAGCTGGTTTGATACAGAAGAAAATGGAACTATTTTAGGTCAAAAAGTGACGGCTGTGGACTCTGCAGGATTGTATATTCCTGGTGGAAAAGCTGCGTATCCATCTTCACTTTTGATGAATGTGATCCCAGCACAGGTCGCAGGCGTTGAAAAAATAGTCGTTTGTACTCCGACACCTGATAATGAACCAAATGAACTTCTTCTTGCAGCTTGCCATCTTTGTGGTGTGAGTGAAGTCTATAAAGTTGGAGGAGCAAGTGCGATCGCTGCTATGGCGTATGGTACTGAGACTATTCCTAAAGTGGATGTCATTACAGGTCCAGGAAATATCTTTGTTGCAACTGCAAAGAAGATGGTTTTTGGTGATGTCAACATTGACATGATCGCAGGACCAAGTGAGATAGGAATCCTTGCAGATGAGAGCGCAAACTCTTCTCACATGGCTATAGATATGCTTTCTCAGGCTGAACATGATGAGATGGCAAGTTCTATCCTCATAACAACGTCTCAAAAACTAGCAGATGAAGTAAAAATAGAGATAGAAAATTGGCTTTTAAAATTACCACGAAAAGAGATAGCAAGAAAGTCCATAGAAGAGCGCGGAGCTATCATCGTCGCGCAATCGATGGAAGAAGCGATAAGATTGATGAACTTGATTGCGCCAGAACACCTTGAAGTGGCTACAAATAATCCTTTTGAGCTTTTACCGTTTATAAAGCATGCAGGAGCGATCTTTTTGGGACACAATACTCCCGAAGCGATAGGCGACTACGTGGCTGGACCAAATCATACTCTTCCAACGGGGGGAACAGCAAAGTTTTACTCGCCACTTGGTGTAGAAAATTTTATGAAAAAAAGCTCTATTATTTCATTTAGTTCTAAAGCGATAAATGAGATCGGAGAAGCTTGTGCCATGATAGCAAATACAGAGGGTTTAACCGCACATGAGCAGTCAGTACGCGTTCGACTTAACTAGATATTAAATAAAATTGATGAACTCTTTACGTAAGAGTTCATCTGATGTTATAACAAAAAATAAGCTCTTCTACTTTATTACTCAAATATTCTTTTATCACACTTTTATCAAAAAAATTAATACAATTTTAGTTTCAGTTAAAGAAATATAGGCTAACATCATCTAGCGAAAATGCTGTAAGTGTCGTGTCGTACGGTATCTTTATAATAAAAATTAGTTTAACTAATAAAACGCTAAATATCTGCTAGAGGTAGGTGAAGGAGAGTATATGCAATTGGGCTTTCTAGTTGATTTACATCTTTGTATGGGATGTAAAGGTTGTGAAGTCGCATGTAAGGTGGAGAATGAAGTTCCCCTCAGTACATGGAGACTCCGTGTGAAGTATGTAGATGTTGGAATGTACCCTGAAACAAAGCGTACATTTACACCATTACGTTGTAACCATTGTGCGAATGCACCTTGTGAACGTATCTGTCCGGTAAGTGCTTTACACTATATCGATAATGGAATTGTAAATATAGATAAAGAACGTTGTATTGGATGTGCTGGTTGTATTATGGCTTGTCCATATGGTGCTATTTATATAGATCCTGAAACACAAACAGCTGATAAATGTACATATTGTGCACACCGTGTTGCGTCTAGCATGATGCCGGCTTGTGTAGTTGCTTGTCCGGTTGAAGCAAATATTTTTGGTGACTTGGATGATCCGACATCAAACATAAGCAAATATATTCAAGATCATAGAGATACAAGAGTGAGAAAACCTGAAAAAGGTACAGATCCTCATCATTATTATGTAGGTGGCGGTGATGTAAATCTAAATCCATTGGCATCTGAGCGTATTGAAGGTTTCTCTTTATTTAGTAAATTAACACACTTACCAGTAGGAGGACACCACTAATGCATACAGTAGTTGAAGCAACACACGCACTAGTTACTTTAGACGTCGCTTTACCGAGTATCGTTTGGGGTTGGATTATTACTATGAATATGTGGGCAAAAAGCATTGGTACAGGTGTTATCTTTATGCTTTTTTATCTGCTTAAAAAGTATCCTAATGAAGCAGGATATTTACGTTTTCCAGTAATTGTAGTTTCACTTGTGTTTATTCACATTTTCCTACTCTTTACTGTCCTAGATTTACATCAGATGTTTAGATTCTGGCATATTTTCTTCCATCCACACTTTACATCAGCGATTACAGTTGGGGCATGGATTGTAACTGGTTTGGTCGGAATACTTTTCTTGATGGCATATTATGTGTTCTTGAAAAAAGATACAGTAACTTTTGATAAGTTGTTACCGTGGGCTGTGATCATATCTATCCCTGTAACACTTTATACTGCAGCGATTATGGCTGAAGCAACAGCTCGTGAATTGTGGCAAATGCCAACTGAAGCGGTACAAATGATACTTGCTGCTACATTGACTGGCTCTGCGACTCTTATTCTGATGGGTAAAAAACTTCCATATGTAGCAAAAAGAGATCTAGGAATTGTTCTTGGATTAAGTGCTGCAATGGCGTTTTTACTTTACATGAGTGAGATGGTGTTTGGACCGATGAAAGCTGAAGAAGTTATGGCAACTTTACAAGCTGTAAAAGGTGCGGGTCAATATACAACGATGTTCTGGATAGGTCAACTAATGGCTTTCATAGTGCCGATGGTTTTAGTTTTACTTAGTATTTCAAGTAAAAGTGAAAGTTTATTGAAACTAGCAGCAATATTGGCGATCGCAGGTCTATGGATTGTTAAACATGTCTGGTTGATCATTCCACAATTATTGAACTTAAGCTAAAGAGGTTATAGATGTATTTAGAAAGAAGAACATTTTTAAAAGGCGCTGCATTTACAGTTGCAGGCGTTACATTAGCGAAGGGTGTATTTAGTACAGATGCTGTTGCAGAATCTGTTGCAGAATCAAAATTTACTAATACTCCGAATTCTTTGTCTTTTTATCCTCCTTTAAAAGAGTGGGATAATTTCGCTGAACTAGACGGTACAGATTGGAAACGCGGTGGTATAGAACGCCACGGTGTAAAAAGTAAAGAAAATCCAGATGGTATCTTAGTAAATAACTTCATGCTTGTTCCTACAGTTTGTTCAAATTGTGAAGCTGGTTGTGGTTTGACTGCATGGGTAAATAAGGACACAATGACAGTTCGTAAGTATATGGGTAATCCATTGCATACAGGTTCTCGTGGACGTAACTGTGCAAAAGGCTATGCTGTTACTTCTCAAATGTACGATCCAGATCGTATTCCATTTCCACTAAAACGTGCTCCTGGCTCTAAACGTGGTGAAGGTAAATGGGTTCGTGTTACTTGGGATATTGCAATGGCTGAGATTGGTAAGAAAATGCATGATACGCTTAAAGTTGGCGATGAAATGTCTAAAAAATCGCTTATGTATCATGTCGGTCGTCCAAATGAAAATGGTTTAGGTCACCGGGTACAGGCTTCATTAGGAAATGATGGATATAACTCTCATACGAACATCTGTTCAGCTGGTGCTCGTCAGGGAACAATCCAATGGACAAATGATGATAGAAACTCTCCAGATTGGGCAAATGCTGATCTGATTTTCTTGCAGTCATCTCACGCGGCAGATGCGGGTCACTATTTTCAACAATCAGCTGGTTATATTGCTGATGCTCGTAAACGCGGTGCAAAAATGGTTGTTATTGATCCACGTATGTCAAACTCTGCTGGTATGGCTGACCTTTGGCTTCCAGTTTGGCCAGGAACAGAAGCAGCTCTTTATCTGCACCTTGCAAACCGTGTCTTAAATGAAAAAGATAAAAATGGCAACGACTTAGTAGCTCATGATTTCGTAAAAGAATGGGTAAACTGGGATCGTTTGATGGCAAATAAAGATTATCTTCAAAAAATGGTCGGATATGGGTATATCTCTAAAATGCCAACAGGTGAAAGCTATGCAGACTTTATTGAGTTAGCTAAAGAGCTTTATGCGCCATACACTGCAGAGTTCGTTCTTAAAGAGTGTAAAATGGAAGGTATGGGCTATAAGCTTGACCAACTATGGGAAATGTATATTGGCGCGGGTCCAAAAATAGCTTCTTATCTATGGCGCGCAGGAACTATCGGTCACCGTGGTGGTTGGATGAACACTCGTGCTGGTTTCCTATCACTAGTACTTCGTGGTGCTATGCGTGGTGATATCGGTGGAACAGGTTTACATCACTGGCATGAGATTTCTCTTGCAGGTAAAGGTGACAGTGCAACAGTTGCTGGTGAATACCCAGGTAAAGTCGATGCTTGGAATGAGCTTATGTGGCCACCTGAATTCCCTTTATCTACATATGAGATGAGTTATTTATTACCACACCTTTTGATGGATACAGAGTGGCAGAAAAAATGGCAAGCAAAAGGATTGAATGTTCCTACTAAAGTAGCAGTTTATTTTCCACGTATGTATAACCCTGTTTGGATTAATCCAGATGGATTTAGATGGATAGAAGCATTAAAAGATGAAACGAAAGTTGAGATGTCTTTTAATCTTTCTCCTACATGGAGTGAAACAAACTGGTATTGTGATTATATCTTGCCAGTTGGTCTTGCAGGTGAGAGAAATGATCAACAATCAACACCGTCAAAACCAGAGCAACGTCTAGAATTCCGTCAGGCAGTTTTACGTGTTGCAGCAGAAAAAATGGGCTGGAAAGCAAAAGATCCAACTCGTGCAACACTTGAAGCACACATGAAGTATGGTTTAGGCGAGATCTGGGAAGAAACAGAATTCTGGGCAAACATCATGGTTCATCATGTTGATCCTGATGGAAGTTTAGGTGTTCGCAAACACTGGGCATCTAAAAAAGATCCATCACGCGCAGTAACTGTTCCTGAGTACTTTGATGCAGCTTTAAGCTTGCTTCCAAGACTTTTAGAAACAGCAAAAAAATTGTATCCTGAAGCTGAATATCCAGTATATGAATATTTACGTGATCATGGTGCATGGACAGAAAAAACTGATGTTTATAAACCTCAAGAAGAAGAACTTGCATTTGATGGAACAAACTATACTGTAGAAGGTAAAAAGATTCCAAAATCTGAAGTTACAAAAGATAAATTTGGGACATTGTGGGCAGAAAAAGATGGACATAAACACTCTATTGGAATCGAGATCAATGGTAAGGTTCATGAAGGATTCCATACACTTAGTAAAAAACTAGAGTTTTTCTCTGAATGGTTTGCGGAGTGGAAATGGCCAGAGTATGCAGTGCCGGTTTACCCACGTAATGAGGGTGAATATGAGAAAATGAAACATATCATGACTCAAGTACACCATAGTCATATGAAAGGTGATAATGAGTTTGCGTTAAATACAATTTATCGTTTACCGTATAACATTCATACTCGTTCTGTGAACTCTAAACACCTTATGGAGATCTCACAAAACCATAATCCTATTTGGATTTATACAAAAGATGCAGAGAAACTTGGTATCAAGCGTGGCGATGCAATCCGTGTAAAAATTACGGATACTGTAACTGGTTTAGATAGCGGTTACTTTATCGCAATGGCAGTTCCTACTGAAGCTACTCGTCCGGGCGTTTTAGCTTGTTCACACCACGCTGGTCGTTGGAAACTAAAAGACTCTGTAGAGATTCCAGGTTTTGAACATAAACTAGGAATCATGGGAATTGGTGCTCCAAGATATGATATGACAAATGATGGTAAAATTGGAACACTAAAACCTGTTGAAGGTATTAAACCTCGTCATGATGTATGGCAGTTTAAAGAGTATAACAAAGACCTTGAAAACATTTGGTGGGATGGTCTTAGCGGTGCATGGCAAAATGCTGTTTCTGCAGCACATCCAGATCCTATCGCGGGTAACCACGGATGGCACCAAAAAGTTAGCCTTGAAAAAGCAAAGGCTGATGATAAAATTGGTGATATCGTTGTTAACTATGAGAACAACTTTAAAGTTTACCAAGGCTGGAGAGATGAGTTTACTCGTCCTCTTAATTCGAGTGACACAATTCGTCGTCCTCGTCATATGCCACGTCCGGCTGTTCCGCTTTCTGATAAAGCTTACGCAGTTTCAATCAAAGACGTATAACACAAATATTAAAGCCCACTTCAAGTGGCGCTTTAATATACTTCACAAAAATTTTCCCAAAAGGTACATTTTATATGCAAGAAGCTCTTAAAATCGAACAATTATCACGTGTAAATATTTATGCACTTGTCTCAAGAATTTTAATGAATGAAGTTGATGAAACGCTATTAAAATCAATAATAGAAGATGAAAATATGCTCTCTTTCTTTCCATCATTTGAAAAGTGGGAAAAACGTAAAGAATTGAGTATAAAAGATCTTATAGAAAAATACTTAAACGTTGATTTTACTAACCTTTTTTTAATGCACCTTATCCCTTATGAGTCTTTTTATCGCAGAGATGATCAGATGATGGAAACCGGAGGAGATAACCCTGTTCAAGTACTTTACAATGATTTTGATTTTAGAGTCGAACTTGATGTTGCTCGTGTTATGAGTGCCGATCATATCGGTGTCGAACTGGAATTTATGTATAAACTTTGTGAAGCAGAATATAAGGCTCTTGAAGATGGACAGCCTGAAATAGCAGCTGAAATAGCAGAGATTGAGTACAATTTTTTAAAAGAGCATATTTTAGAATGGGCTCCGATGTTTTTACTCAATGTCAAATCAGAAGCGGGAAGTGCATTTTATTTTGATGCAGCAGAACTCGCACTCGAGTTTATGATGAATGATTTTGAGTATCTAACTGAATTAAAAGAGAACGGGTATAGCTATAACATATGAGTTTACTTACTTTAGATGTATCAAAATGTGTTCACTCGAGTAATAAAAACGCTACATGTAATAGTTGTGTGGAAGTTTGTCCAGTAGAGACAATCAAGATCAACAACTCAGTAGTATCTTTTACTCCAAGTGAATGTGTGGGATGTGGTGGATGTAGTGCGGCTTGTCCGACTGCTGCGTACAGTTTAGATGATTTTAATCCTATCAACTTTATTTTCAAATTTATGGAAACAGATCAAAAAGTGCTTACATGTAAGAGTGAACTTCCTTGTATTGCGGCTTTGAGTGTTGAAGAACTTTTAAGTCTTTCTCTTTTTTCTAAAGAAGATATCACCCTCGATATAGGTCCATGTGCAGAATGTGCGATCGCTAAAACGAATCTTGAACTCATCAAAAATAGAGCAGAGGAAACAAACTTTTTACTAGAAGCGATGACCCAAACAAAACGCTTACAGGTAGAGGCTCTTGGCTCTTCAGAGGAAATATCGACGAACGAAGAGAAGGAAGTGATCTCACGAAGAGAACTGCTTTCAAAAGACTCACTCAAACGTGTTTCTCAGATAAAACAGCAGTTTATAAACCGAGTGGAAGAGGGTGATGATGAGATAAAATCACACATTCTCTCACTCTCAGACATCGCAAAAATGAAGCAAAAAAAGGTACCGCAACGTAGAAGTCTTCTCTTGATGGCAATGAAGCGTGTTGATATTCCAGAAATATTTCATACTATCAGTATCGATGATATCTCTTTTATCTCACAAAAAAATATAGACGCATCAACATGTACGGATTGTCAAATGTGTTATCGCATCTGTCCGACAGGTGCACTGAGCTCAGATATAAAAAGCTCTTTCATCGCTTTTAATCCACTTGCTTGTGTAAAATGTGCAAGCTGTCATGATGTATGTGAACCAAAATCAATTACTTTAAGACCAAGTTTTAATCTCAAAAACTTTTATGAGCCGCGTGCTGAAGAATTAATCAAATTTGATATCAAGCGCTGTGATGAGTGTGGCGTTTATTTTGCGTATAAAGAGGGTGAAAAGCTTTGCCCTAGATGTCAGATAGAAGAGGATGAGGCAAGAGAATTATGGGGGATATGATGAACGAAGAAAACTCTATGAACCTAGATGACAGAATAGGGCAGCAAACTATACTGTATGGCTATATTGCTATTTCTGCATCTACAAACAGACTCAGTCATAACTTCAATAAAGTACTTAAAGAAGAGAGTATGGACGGTATGATGATACCGATGAATATACGAGAAGATGACTTTTACTTTACGCTCTCAAATATGAAAAAGTCTCATGTTAATGGTTCAATGCTCGGACTTGAATATCAAGAAGATATTCTTGACCTTTTGGACAGTTCGTCTATGATGGTTAAAAAATGCGGTGGTTGTGATTTTGTAAAAAGAGTAGGACAAACACTTCATGGAGAGTTTATCTCTGGAAATATAGTAAAAGAGTTTATCCAAGCAGATAAAAGCATCAAAAAGATTGCAATTATTGGTGATAAACCGCTGGCTAAGGCATTAGCCATTTTATTGGACGGATACGAGGTCGCTTATTATGATCAGCAGATCGAAGCGCTTTTATCAATGAGCCAAGCTTTACATCTAAACATAGATATCAACTTTCTTAGCCCTAGTGGCGTTGATTTTAGCGACTTTGATATGCTAATAGATACAACCATGGATGATCTCTCTGTTTGCATCGCAAAAGGGGCAAAAATGAATTTGGATCTTAAAGATTCTAAAACGTTTTCTAGCTTGAAACACTTGAGCGGATATATCGGATTTGACAATCTACTTGATTTTTACACATTACATTTAATAGAGGATTTAAAAAATGGACATTAATGATTTAAACGAACTCAGAAGCGAACTAGAATCTCTTCAAAGCACGCTAACACAAGGAAGCTGTGACACAGGCGAATGTGAGAGTGATGATCGTGAAGATTATCCTGACTATCTTATTGCTATGTATAAAGAGGTGATGCCACCTGTAAAAAGTGGAATCTATTTCTCAAGATGGGATCTCAAAGCGATGGCAGCAGAACTTGATGAACACTTCGCTCTTGATGTAAGAGAGAGAATGTTTCAGAACTTTATGCGCTGGGTTGCAACGCCGGACGATATGAAGCTTGTCTTAGATCAGTTCGTTAAAAATATGGATATGAAATGTGAACTTTACCGTGAGTACTCTGAGCGTTTCCCCTCATCTAAACCTATCTTTGACGCAAAGATAGAAAAAGTGGAAAGCACAAAAAAATATCTTGATAAAGTCTTTGTGGAGTTTTTTACTTAATAAGTATTCAAGTTTAATGCCGAGATGAATTGACGTATACTCTTCATCATACGCTTGGCAACTTGAACATGAAGTTTATCTCTCTTATT
>JAVHRU010000061.1:0-13310 GCA_036171835.1 Sulfurimonadaceae bacterium
TACATGTAAACGAATTATATCAACATTTTTCGATATAATTTGCTTAAAAACTTAAAGAAGGTTATGTATGGTACGAGTTGAATTTTTAGGTCCGATTCAAAAAGAACCGCTTAATATAGAAGCAAATACTCTTGCTGATGTTGCAAATATATTAAGTCAGGACAAGGAGCTCAAAGAGTGGCTTGCAACGAGTGCAGTAGCAGTGAATGATACTCTCGTTTCTTCTCTTGATTTAGTGCTTAAAGATGGAGATAAAATCTCACTTTTACCTCCAGTTTGCGGTGGTTGAGAATGTTAGAACTTTATAACGGGGCACTTGACGTTCCTGTGATTTTAAAAAGATGGTATGAAGATGAAGCATCGAATAACTATGGTGCTTACATCCCTTTTGTCGGAACTGTTAGAGCTGAAAGTGGTATTGAAGGTCTTAGTTTTGATATCTATGAGCCAATTTTGCAAAGTTGGTTTAGAGATTGGGAACAAAAAGCTATCAATATGGGTGCAAAAGTCGTAATGGCCCATTCCATAGGCGACGTAATGGTTCATGAATCTTCTTACATCGCAGCAGTTTTTTCACCCAAAAGACGCGTTGCATTAGAACTGATAGATGAGTATGTTGAAGACTTTAAAGCGAGTGCACCTATTTGGAAATATGACATTATTGATAGTAAAAGAATCTATGCAAAAGAGCGCTCAACGCAGATCAAAGGTAGCGGACTTTTGGGAGGCGTAAGATGAGTTTTATCTCTTATGAAGCATCACAAAATATGTTGCACCTCTTACATGTAGGTACTCTGCGCTATGAGAATGTATTTTTATCAGATTCGCTTGGACGTATTTTATATGAAGATATTATCGCAACAGAATCCTCTCCAGAATTTCCTACAAGCGCAATGGACGGATATGCAATAATAGGTGAAGATCAAGAACTTGGTCGTCTTGAAATCCTTGGAGATAATCCAGCCGGAAGTGATGAGATAAGAACCGTGAGTAAAGGTCTTTGTATTAAAACCTTTACCGGTTCAATGATGCCCCATGGTGCAGATACTCTTATTCAGATTGAAAATGTCACTGTTGATGGTAATGAAATTATCATAGATAGTGCTGTCAAAAATGGTTCGAGTGTACGTCCTATCGGCGAAAGCTATAAAAGTGGCGATATCCTTATCACAAAAGGGACTAAGCTTTCTTTCGCTGAGATAGGTGTTATGGCAGGGCTTAATAAAGTGATGGTTAAAGTTGTAGTCAAACCTCGTGTGGCAGTGCTCTCAACTGGAAGTGAAATCTTGGATTTGGCAGAAACTGCGCTTACTTCTTCACAGATCAGAAGTTCAAATAACTATACGATTGAAGCAATGGCAAAAATGGCTGGAGCAGATATCGTGCAACTCGGTGTAGTCAAAGATGACAAAATCTCTATCATGGAAAGTTTTGAGAACGCTCTTGGATCTGCGGATATCGTCATCTCTACTGGCGGTGTAAGTGTCGGAGATTATGATTTTGTAAAAGATATCGTTCCTCGTATTGGCGCTGAAGTGATTTATAAAGGTATCAATATTAAACCAGGACAGCATATTATGCTCGCACAGCGTGATAACAAGTTTATCTTGGCACTTCCTGGATTTGCATATTCATCAACTGTCACGGCACTTTTATATGCTGTGCCTCTCATTTATAGATATTTGGGAATGGATGCTGATCTGCCTGTAATCGAAGCAAAACTTGGTGAAAAATTTTATAAAAAGTCGAGAAAAACAGAGTTTACAGCTTGTAATCTTTCATTAGAAGATGGCACATACAAAGTGGACTTTAAAGATAAAAAATCTGGTACATCTGCAATACTTACAAATCTTTTAAATGGTTCAGCGCTGATGATAAGTGGTGAAGAAGATGGAGATTTAGAAGAGGGAATGCTCGTACATGTAATTCCCATAGAGAAATTATAAAGTTCTATTTCTAAACGCTTTTGCGTTTAGAAACTTGAGAGTATAAAAGCTATTTTAAAATCTTCGCTTTTATCTCATCTTCGCCTATACTTGCACTAACATATTTTACAACAACGACTTTTTCTGTTTCATTGATATACCATTCTGCGATATGCTCATGCTCTAGGGCATTTAATTTTTGCATATCAACATGATCTTCTGGTACATAAAGATGAGAATGTTTGATTGGATTTTGAAGTTTGAAAGTCCATAAAAGCCATAAAAATGCCATTCCAGCAGCACTAAGGCCTAGTACTTCACGATTTGAAAAGTCTAAAAATACCCCAGCAGCCGTACCACCGACAAAAGTCATAAAGTAAGAGAACGAGTTGGCAATTCCAAGTGCGGCGCCTTTTTGGTGTACTTTTGCAAATTTTGAGATCATAGATTGAACAAGAGGTTCCATCATATTAAAGCCGATGAAAAAGCTCACAACGCCTACAACAAAAAGAACACTCGAAGTTGCAAGTCCCATGAGTAAAAATGATGCGATAAAAAGCACTATTGAGATCAAAAAGATTTGCTTGGGTTTATTGTATTTTTCACCAAAAACAGCTGCTGGCCCCATAGCGACGAGGCCCAAAATCATCGCTGGAACATAAGCCATCCAAAGGTCTGATTTTTCCCATTTGAAAACATCGCTTGTGAGGATGATAGGAATGATTACAAAAGCCATTGTCATAAGACCCTTTTGCATACCGTTGATAATAATCATATTAAAAAGATTTGAGTCTTTTAAGATATCAGATGTCTTTGTAGAGGCGTGATAAATATGTTTTATTTTTGGAGGCGTTGGTACGTTTGTAAAAAGTACGATCATAGCAAAAAGGGACAAAACAGCAGTGATCCAAAAGAGAGTATCCACGCCGTAATGTGCGCCGATAACAGGTCCAAGACCCATAGCAAGAGCGAAGCTAAGAGCGATTGTTCCGCCCATCATAGCCATCGCTTTACCACGGACTTCCTCTTCTACAAGGTCACTGATCATAGCCGTAACAACAGAGCCAATCGCGCCGGCACCTTGTAAAAAACGTCCTAGCATCAGCATATAAATATCTGTGCTCAGAGCTGCGACAACTGAACCGATGAGGAAGATGACAAGACCGATAAAGATAGTTGGTTTACGACCGATTTTATCACTCATAGTACCAAAAGGAACTTGAAAAATTGTCTGAGTTAGAGCATAACCACCGACGATAATACCGACAAGCAAAGGCGTTGCGCCGTTAAGAGACATGGCATAAACTGAGAGAACGGGAAGAACTAAAAATAATCCCAAAAAGCGAAGGGACAGAATTCCGGAGAGCGGAAGGACTTTTTTGAACATCAATAAACCTTTATATCAACTATTAAGAAGTTTCAAATTATAATCCACAAATAGTTTATAGAATGTAAATGATTTTAAAGTTAAAAAGTTTAAAGATAAAAATAAGGGAAGCCTATGCAACTGGTTCTAGCAACATCTAACAAGGGAAAAGTAAAAGAGATAAAGTATATTTATGCTGATATGGATGTTGTAGCATATAGTGATCTGATTGAGCCATTTGAAATAGAAGAGAATGGTCTTACTTTTAAAGAAAATGCACTGATTAAAGCAAGAGCCGTTTATGAAACACTCAATGATGAAAATCTCATCGTGATAGCAGATGACAGCGGCATTAGCGTCGATGCACTTGGTGGAGAACCTGGAATCTACAGTGCAAGATATGCGGGAGTGGATGCTGGTGATAAAGATAATTTAAATAAGTTAGTCGAATCTCTCAAAGAAAAAGGGCTTACACGTTCAAAAGCACATTACACGGCGGCTATTGCAATAGTGACAAAAAATGCAGAGTTTACGATTCATGGTTGGATGTATGGAACCGTAATAACGACTCCAAGAGGAGAAAACGGCTTTGGTTATGACCCGATTTTTCTGCCTGAGGGATATGATACAACTTTAGGTGAAATGGATGGTGAGATAAAAAAATCTCTTTCTCACCGTTCGCAAGCTTTGAAACACACAAAGTCTGTGCTTCATTCTATTTCAAAGCATGCATAATTAACAAATCTTTTTTATAAGATCTTTTGACTTAAACGGTATAACGAGATTTCAAGACGTTGTAAAAAGCTTGTGACTCTACAACTGATGCCTGTACATGTTTTCATGTGCTCTCCTTTTAATTGTCTCTCTTTATCTTGAGAGGCTTATATAAAAGGGCTAGCAAGAACTATTCCACTAGTTAAAAAACGTTAAAAGAGTGATACCAAAGAGGATACGATATATTCCAAAACTTACGAAAGTAAAGCTATCCAAAAACTTCAAAAATAGCTTTACAGTTGCGTAAGCAACGATAAAAGCGACAACAAATCCAACAGCTAAAACCATAAGGTTTGAATCACTAAACTCTTTGTAATGTTTGAGTAGATCAAAAGCGGTGACAGCACTCATCACAGGAAGAGCGAGTAAAAAGCTAAACTCTGCGCTTGCTTTTCTGCTTAAACCCACAAGTAGAGCACCAATGATTGTAGAACCCGCGCGACTTGTTCCTGGGATAAGTGCAAAAACCTGAGCAAGCCCGACGATGAGTGACTGTTTCATCGTTATATCTTCCACATTTTGAATCATATGGGCGTTATCTTTGATAAAGAATTTTTCGACGATTAAAAAAACGATACCGCCTATGATAAACATGATGGCAACTATTTGTAAATTGAACATATCTTTGATCTGGTGTGAAAATATAAATCCAATGATCCCGATAGGTAAAAATGCCACGAAAAGTTTGACCCATAGGGAAATATGTTGCATAGAGAATTTATCTTTATAATTGAAGACAACTGCTAAAATAGCTGCAAACTGTATGATAACTTCGTAAGCTTTTGTTACATCTGTCTGGCCAATGCCTAAAAACTGGCTCGCTACGATCATATGACCTGTGGAGGAAACGGGTAGAAACTCTGTAAAGCCTTCTACTATGCCAAGTATTACGGAATCAAAAATTGTCATTTGAGTCTATCCTTTATTTTTTAAAAGTAAAATTCTACCATCATCGTTGTTAAGTATTGGTTTGTTACAATTTTACAAAATTAAGTTTGAGGGAGTATCTATGCCATTATTAGACAGTTTTAAAGTTGATCACACAAAGATGACAGCGCCTGCAGTACGTTTTGCAAAATCTATGAAGAGCAAAAGTGGTGACGATGTCACAGTTTTTGACCTTCGTTTTACACGTCCAAATGCTGAAGATAACATTCCTCCGCGCGGAATCCATACCTTAGAACACCTTTTTGCTGGATTTATGAGAGATCATTTAAATAGCGAAAATGTAGAGATCATCGATATCTCGCCGATGGGTTGTCGTACAGGTTTTTATATGAGTCTTTTTGGAACTCCGGATGAAAAAACAGTGGCAGCTGCTTGGGCAAAGAGTATGGAAGATGTCTTACATGTAAAGAGTCAAGAAGAGATTCCAGAACTCAATATTTATCAGTGCGGTACTTACGAAATGCACTCTTTAGATGAAGCAAAAGCAATATCAAAACAGGTTCTTGATCGCGGAATCGGTGTGATGAGTAATGAAGAGTTAGCTCTTGATGAGTCTTTGGTAAAAGTAGCACATTAGTCATATTCATTTGTAATCACTTAGTTTTTAGCAAAGCTAAAAATTATCTCACTAGCTGTCGGCTCAAGTGGCTGACCGCTTTTTCTTTTCAGTCAATAAATAAAGCCCAAAACTTCAAAATAACGTCCTACATGTAACGTCATTAAATTTAAGATTTATACTTCTTTAGTTATAATACAAGGTTTTTTAAATTATTAAACATAGGACATCAAATGTTACTTTTTACGCCAGGGCCTACTCCAGTTCCTCAAAGTGTCAGAAACGCTATGAGTGATGAGACTCTTCACCACAGAACTCCAGAATTTGAAGCTATTTTTGAGAGAACTCGCGGACTATTATTTGAACTTTTTGGGATGGATGAAGTCATCATGCTTTCATCAAGCGGCACAGGAGCGATGGAAGCTGCTGTGACAAATCTTTGTAAAGACACTTTGCTAAACATTGACTCTGGGAAATTTGGTGAGCGTTTTGGAAAAATCGCTCTTGCAACTGGACTAAAAAATGATAGTATCAAAAATGATTGGGATACACCTGCAACTGTTGAAGAGGTTGTAGCTGCACTCAAAGCAAACCCTTCTATCGATGCTATCGCAATTCAGATTAGTGAATCTGCAGGCGGACTTCGTCACAATGTCGAAGAGATTGCAGCAGCTGTTAAGGGAATTAACAAGGATATCATTGTTATCGCTGATGGCATCACGGCTGTTGGTGTTGAAAAGCTAGATACTACAAATATTGACTGTCTTTTAGCTGGAAGTCAAAAAGCATTGATGCTTCCTCCAGGGCTTGCAATTATGGGATTGAGCCAACTTGCACTCGATAAAATCGGCAGTGGAAAAGGGTATTACTTTAACCTTGCAACAGAAATTAAAAACCAAAAGAAAAATACAACAGCTTGGACTGCGGCAACAACTTTGATTATTGGTTTGGAATCAGTGCTTCAACGTATCAAAGATGAGGGCGGACTAGAAAAACTCTACTCAGACACTGCCCGCCGCGCAGATGCAAATATCAAAGCGCTTGAGGCTTTGGGTTTACATGTGTATCCGAAAAACCCAGCAAAATCTATGACAACAATCGATGATGAAAATGCAAATGAGATCAGAAAAATTTTACAAAAAGATTTCGATATCAATGTCGCAGGTGGTCAAGATCACTTGAGCGGTAAGATCTTTAGAATCAATCAAATGGGTTTAATAGCTCCATATGAAGCGGCTTGGGTTGTAAACAGTGTGGAACTTTCCCTTGATAAACTTGGACGCAGAAAATATGATGGTACAGCAAACCGAATATTTAATGAAGTGTTTTTTCAATTATGATATTTGAACACGAAATTCCTGATGGAAGTAAACTTTACTTTGGTAAATCTGCAAAGAAAAAACGCCAAATAGAAAAAATCGCATCCGATATCCTTTGCGATGATGGGTTTGATGAAATAGTAACACCACTATTTTCATACCATCAGCATCTGAGTATCTCTGATGAACGTAAGCTTGTTCGTGTCAATGACAAGCAAAATCATAAGATGACACTTCGTGCTGATTCGACGATCGATGTCGTGCATATCATTGATAAAAGACTCGGACGTAACACTTCGCATAAAAAATGGTTTTATATCCAGCCGGTATTTCGTTATCCCTCAACCGAGAGATACCAAGTGGGTGCTGAGTTTTTAGGAGAGAGTTCCCTTTCTCGCGTGATGAGCAGTGCGATGAAGATCTTTAAAGCGCTTGAACTTTCTCCGCTTGTTCAGATCTCAAATATGAGAATCCCGATGATCTTGTGTGAGCTGTTTGATCTGACATTGGATGATTTTCGTCATATCAACATCGAAAAAATGCTTAACTTGAAAGTAGAGTGGCTGAGTAAACTAGTTTACCTTCAGTATATTGAAGAGATCGATGAGGTCATAGAACTGGTTCCGGAATCTATAAAAGTAGAGCTTTTAAAGATGAGAGACCTTTGTGGTGAGCTTACATGTAAGAACACTGTTTTGTCGCCTTTATACTATGCAACGATGATTTATTATGATGAACTTTATTTTAGAGTGATTGAGAAAAATGAAGTGTTTGCAAATGGCGGAAGATATAAAAACGATGAACTTACTTCGGTAGGTTTTGCAATATATACGGACAATTTAATAGAAACTTTGAGCAAGGAAGAGACAAAATGATAAGAACTAAAGTTCAATGCAGCGAGGCACTAAATGGCGAGTTGTAAAGCAGATTTAATAGTAGGAATACAATGGGGCGATGAGGGAAAAGGCAAGATTGTTGACCTTTTGGCACAAAAGTACGATGCAGTAGCACGTTACCAAGGCGGACACAACGCGGGACACACTATCGTAGTTGATGGTAAAACTCACGCACTTCACCTCATTCCATCGGGAATATTAAATCCTAAAGCTATCAATATTATTGGTAACGGTGTTGTTGTCTCTCCTGAAGCTTTGATCAAAGAGATGAAGCAGTTTGAAAATCTTCTTGGACGCTTATTTGTAAGTGAATCTGCTCATATGATTTTGAGCTTTCACATCGCTATAGATCAAGCAAAAGAGCAACTCCGCGGTGCAAAAGCTATCGGCACAACTGGTCGCGGAATCGGACCTGCTTACAGCGAAAAGGTTGCTCGTCAAGGCTTTAGACTTGGAGAACTTCGTAATATCGATAAACTTGTTGCAAAAGCGATGGAGTATTTTGAGCAAAACAAAGCTGTCTTTGATGCACTTGGCGTTGAGTGTCAAGGTGAAGCTTCACTAAGAGCTGAACTTGAAGGTTATGCAGAGAAACTTCTTCCATTCTTGGCAAACACGACTCAGATGGTTTGGAAACTTTTAGATGAGAACAAAAAAGTTCTTCTAGAAGGCGCACAAGGCACACTTCTTGATATCGATCATGGAACATATCCGTTTGTGACTTCATCTTCAACTATCAGTGCTGGCGCATGTACAGGTCTTGGTATCAATCCAAAAGATATCGGACACATTACGGGAATCGTTAAAGCTTACTGTACTCGTGTTGGCAATGGACCATTTCCTACTGAGGATTTTGGACAAGCTGGTGAAGTGCTGAGAAAAAATGGTCATGAGTTTGGAACAACGACAGGGCGTCCAAGACGTTGTGGCTGGTTTGATGGGGTTGCATGTAAATTTGCAAGTCGTATCAACGGATGTGATACTTTAAGTATTATGAAACTTGACGTTCTTGATGGTTTTGAAGAGATTAAAGTGTGTATAGCGTATATAGTAGATGGCGTAGAGATCGATTATATGCCGATCGATCTAGATAACGTTACTCCAGTCTATAAAACTTTCAAGGGTTGGGATAAATCTGTCGGTGCTAGAACATTAGAAGAACTTCCAAAAGAAGCAAGAGTGTATCTTGATTTTCTAGAAGAGTTGACACAGACTAAAATTGGAATGATCTCGACTTCTCCGGATAGAAACGACACGATTCTTTTGTAGTATGAAAACTCGTTACACACCTCTTCTCAAACTTAAAAAAAGTGAGTTAGACAGATGTGAACGTGAGCTTCAAAAAGCAAATCAAACGCTTCACAATGCAAACTCTTCTTTGCAAGAAGCATATTCTCTACTTGCAACTCTTGCGTTACCCCAAAGCGGTACAATACAGGAGATGCTATCTGCTAGAAGTTTTATTTCTACCCAGAGAGAGATTGTTGAAGATAAAAAAAATTGGGTTGGATTTGCACAAGAACAAGTTACACTTGCTATTGGAAAGCTAAAGTTATCAAACATTGAATATGAAAAGTTTAAGTATCTTGATTTTGAAGAGCTAAAAAAGATTATAAAGCTTCGCACTCTTAAAGAAGCGAAAGATCTAGATGAGATAGCTCTCATGACATATAATAAAAAGGGAAATGAATGAAAGTTATATTTTTATTTATGTTAATTTTTATGAACCTTGCGAGCGCTGATAATAAGATGTATGAGTGTACAAAAATCTTTGAAAATAGAAAGAATGAACTTTTGGTTGAATTGGAGAGGATTGATGAGCAAAAACAGGCTCTTGATGCTCTAAAAATAGCGACAGAAGATCTTTTGAAAAAAAAGCAGAATGATTTAAATGCAAAAGAAACTGCTGTGAATGCGAAGTCAAAAGATGCAGACGTTAAAGCGAAGGCAATTAAGGCAATGCTTGAAGAAAATAAGAAACTTCTTGCACAAATAAAAAGTCTCAAAATGGACAAAATAACACAAACATATGCAAAGATGAAGCCTGATGCTGCCTCAAATGTATTGTCAGCAATGGATGAAGTAGAAGCTGTAAAAATTCTAACAGGGTTAAAACCAAATATCGTCGGTAAAATTTTATCAAAGATGGATCCTCTGAAGGCTTCCAAAATAACGACATCACTAACCAAAGTAAAAGGTGAATAGGTATGAAGGGCAAAATACTACATTACGACAGTACAACACAAAGCGGGATAATTTCTGCTAATGATGGAAAGCGTTATAGCTTTAAAAAGAATGATATAAAAAGTATTATTCATATTCAAAAAGGGATGTACGCGGAATTTAGTACAGAATTCCATGATGCAAAAGAGATCTATATTACTGAAAATAGTAGTCCTTTTTGTGATGATGGACTTCCCTTTTATGAGGAACAAAAATATGGTTTCAAAGAGCTTTTTTCTGCAAAAGGATGTTATACAAGGTCTCAATTTTGGAAAATAACCTTAATAACATTTGCAGTATGGATGTTCTTTGGACTTTATATAGTCATGTCAAATTCGGGCAGCACTGAGATTCCAGATGAAAATGTTATCGTGACAGTAGCGATTGCTATGTTTGTATTGCTTCCAATGATATATATCAGTATTGTAACGTCCATCAAACGTTTTCATGATAATAACAAGTCCGGATGGTTCTATCTACTTACACTCATCCCATATCTTGGTAGTTTGATCTTACTGGTCATGAATGGATTGATGCCGACAGTCAAAGAGGGTAATCGCTATTGTAGAAGAAAAAAGAGTTAGAGACAGAGACTCGTATAATCAAATCTTTACTTTATTTATTGTAAAATAATAAAATTTTAAACAGGGCTTAATATGAAAGTTTCACTAAAAACTGTACCACATATATCAAATAAAATAGCGATCGATTTAAATAAAAGTGGTTTTGTAACTATGACAAAAGGCCTTGAAAACGTAGCGCATGAGGCAGAAAAAATTTTAATAGCTAATATCAAACAAGAGTTGGCTTTAGAAGAGAAAGTACATGATATTGTAGATGATAATGAGGATCAGATTGAGTTTTATCTCGCCGATGAACGCCAACTATTTTTTATGATAAAGAAAAAGCTTGCTCCGGAATTCGGAGTTATACTTAATTACGAAGAGCGTTATTCAGATATATCACATAAGATTTTAGATGAGCTTTATGAAGAGGATCTCATTCATTTTGATGTGGCAGAAAATCGTATAAAAAATATTATATATAATTCTATCACTTCGTTCATAGTCGATAATGATGAAATAGACAAGGCCGTTAGAGAAAAGATAAATTCATATAAACGTAATATTTTTCCGGGTACGGATGATTATGATATTCTTTATGAAAAACTTTTTCATGAAGAGATACAAAGAAGAGGGATGGCATGATGCAAAAAGCTTGGTTATATCTTGAAAATGGGACTTTTTTAGAAGCAAATAGTTTTGGAGCAGATACAACAAGTGTTGGCGAAATAGTTTTCAATACTTCCATGAGTGGATATCAAGAGATTATGTCTGACCCTTCATATGCAGGACAATTCGTAACATTTACAATGACTGAAATAGGCAATGTCGGAGTTAATGATGAAGATATGGAAAGTAAAGCTGCTCATGCAAAAGGGATGATTGTACGTCAATATCAAGATCGTTATTCAAACTTTAGAGCTGAGGGATCTCTTTCAGATTTTTTGAAAAAGCATAATGTTATCGGTATATGTGACATTGATACAAGATATTTGACAAAAATGATAAGAGAACAAGGTTCCATGATGATGATTGCTTCTACTCAGGTAAGCGATAAAGAGGAACTTAAAAAAATTCTTGAAAACTCACCGCGTATTGAAGATGTTAATTATATAGAACAAGTCAGCACAAAAGAGAGTTACATACATCAAAATGGCATTTATGATCCATTTTATTTTAAATATAATGATGCACCAAGCATTCAAGCTAAAATAGTAGCCATAGATTTTGGTGTAAAAAGAAATATCTTAAATGAACTCACTGAAGCTGGAATGCAAGTAGAAGTAGTACCTAATACTACAACTGGCGATGAACTTGTTAGTCGATACCAAAATAAAGAGATCGATGGTGTATTTTTATCAAATGGTCCGGGAGATCCTCTCGTTTTAAAATATGAACAAGAACAGATTAAAAAACTTCTCGCTGCAAAAGTGCCAATGTTTGGGATCTGTCTTGGACATCAATTACTTTCTATATCTCACGGGTATGACACATTTAAACTGAAATTTGGTCATCATGGCGGGAATCATCCTGTTAAAAACGAAAAAACAGGTGTTGTAGAGATAACCGCACAAAACCATAACTATAATGTTCCAGAAAGTATCATAGAGATAGCAGAGGTCACGCACGTGAATCTGTTTGACGATACTATAGAAGGTCTTTATTATAGAGATGAGCCTGTATTTTCGGTACAACACCACCCAGAATCAAGTCCTGGACCTAAAGAAAGCAGATATATCTTTGGTGAATTCCTTTCACTTTTAAAATCTAATAGATAAGAGTTACCTCTTATCTTTCTACTTAACACTAAATTAACACTTTCTTATTATAATTATCAAAAAAAGAGAATTTCATGAATGCTATAGAATTAACAGCGATTATCAGTTTTGCATTTTTAGGTTCTATTGGGCATTGTATAGGTATGTGTGGTGGCTTTATTATGACATACACGATGGCAAAAGTAAAACCTAGTGATTCAAAATTTGTACAATCTCTTTATCATCTTTCCTATAATCTGGGGCGAGTAACAACATACACTTTATTAGGTGCTCTTTTTGGTTATTTTGGGTCATTATGGGAAATAAATCCACTTGTCAGATCGATAATGTTTTCTTTAGCCGGTATTTTAATGGTTGTGATGGGACTTTCTTTTGCAGGAAAGCTCAAGTTTCTTAATTCGATTGAAGTGCCGATTAGTAACTATAGTTGGTTTAAAAAAATGTTTATGTATCAAATGAACTCTGGAAATAAAAGCAGCTTTTTTGTACTTGGAATGCTGAATGGTCTTTTCCCATGTGGCTTGGTTTATACTATGTTAGTTACAGCTGCAACAACATCTTCAGCATTTTATGGTGCACTTGTAATGTTTATTTTTGGAATCTTTACGATACCGACGCTTTTTACTTTCGCCTTTGTTGTCAGCTTGTTTTCGGGACAAAAATTTCGGGGACTTATGATCCAGCTTGCAGCATTGACGGTTATTGTTTTTGGAATCTGGACAATTTACAAAGCGTATCTTCAATTTGATTATTGGTATAACACAAATAAAGAGGTACACAAAGTTGAACCGACTCAGATGAAGTGTGGTCCTGCCATGAAATGTGGTGCAGGTAAATGCGGTATGGGTAAATGTGGCTCCAAACAATAGGCAAATAAGGGATTGGTCGAGAGAATGTTACTAAAATCTACAAAAAAATAAATTTAAGCTTAAATTTTACTTCTATAAGTGTCTTACGTATAA
>JAVHRU010000062.1:0-13184 GCA_036171835.1 Sulfurimonadaceae bacterium
CTATTAACTTCAATTTGGTTTTCCACTTAAAATTAACGCTTGATTAGATACAATATCATTAAATAATTTTATGGAAATGGCAATGAAAGAATATATTAAAAATCAAATTTTAGCTTCTTATGAAACAAAAAAGAAAATATTGGAAAATAGTGCTCTCATCGATATCATCGAAGATGTTGCGACAAGATGTGTTGATGTTTATAAAAAAGGTCACAAGACAATCCTAGCTGGCAACGGTGGAAGTGCGGCGGATGCTCAGCATATAGCTGCTGAACTTGTTGGACGCTATGGTTTTGATAGACCATCTTTGCCTTCACTCGCTCTGACGACAGACACTTCTAATCTTACAGCTATTGGAAACGATTATGGATATGATAAAGTATTTTCTCGTCAATTAGAAGGAATGGGACAAGAGGGAGATCTCTTTATAGGAATCTCTACATCAGGAAATTCTGCCAATATTATCACTGCATTTGAAAGTGCAAAAGCCAAAGGAATCACAACGGTTGCCCTAACTGGACGTGATGGCGGTAAGATGGCTCAAATGGCAGATGTCGCTATTATAATTCCATCAAATGACACGCCGCGTATTCAAGAATCCCATATTTTGATAGGTCATATTTTGTGTGATATTATCGAAAAAGAGATCTTTGCCCAAGGTGTAAGATAAAGAATGGCACAAAAAGCACTCTTTCTTGATCGTGATGGAGTTATCAATAAAGAGATAAATTATCTGTACAAAAAAGAGGATTTTGAGTTTATAGATGGCATCTTTGAACTTTGCCATTTTTATCAAGATCTCGGCTACAAGATCATTGTGGTGACAAACCAGTCAGGGATCGCTCGTGGTTTTTACAGCGAAGATGATTTTAATCTGCTTACTTCATGGATGAATGAAGAGTTTAAAAAAAAGAATATCAAAATAGAAAAAGTTTATCATTGTCCTCATCATCCAGAAATTAGTGGTACATGTAGATGTAGAAAGCCTGAAACAGGGATGTTTTTGGATGCTAAGGAAGAGTTTGATATCGATCTTGAAAACTCTGTGATGGTCGGAGATCATGAGCGTGATATTGAAGCGGCACACAAAGCAGGAATTTCTCAAACTTATTTCTTTGATGAACACAATAAAACTACAGATTCTAAAGCTTTCAAAATAGTGCATAGATTGGATGAGATTTATAGATGAAGATATTAAATACCGGTGGAACTTTTAATAAAAGATACAATCCTTTAAGTGGTGACATGGAAGTTCCATACGATAACAATATTCTTGAAAAGATGATGAGAAGTTTTTTGAATCCTATCGAGACAGCCGGTGTGATATATAAAGACAGTCTTGACTTTACGATGGATGATAGAAAGATGTTGGCAAATATTATCTATGCAGATGAGGAAAAAGTGTTTGTTATCATCCATGGAACTGATACGATGGAGCTTACAGCGGAATTTTTAGATGCGATATTTGATGATCGTATTATCGTACTCACAGGTGCGATGACCCCTTTTGAGATCGATAATGTGGAGTCTGCTGTGAATTTTGGTCTTGCAGTGGGCTATGCAAAAGCATGTGAAAAAAATGGTGTCTATCTTTGCATGAATGGTGAAGTTCAACCTTTTGGCAAACTTGCAAAAAACAGATCAGCAGGAAAGTTCGAAATTGTCCAGTAAAGTCGGCTGTACCCACTGTCATTTAGAGTTCAATGAAAATGTGATGATCGTTGATGGTGAGCACTACTTTTGTTGTAAAGGCTGTCAGGGAATCTATCATCTTTTAAAAGATGAAGGGCTGGATAGCTTTTATAACAAAGCCGGTGATACAAAGCTCACACCTCCTACACAACAGTATGAGGATTCCTCAAACTTCAACTCTCCCGCATTTTATGATAAATTTGTTTCAATAAACAAAGATGGTTTTAGCGATGTTTCTTTGATCATCGAGGGAATCCACTGCTCGGCATGTGTCTGGCTCAATGAAAAAGCACTTCACAAAATGGCCGGAGTCATAAGTGTCAATATTAACTATACAAACAATAAAGCCAAAATAGTCTGGGATGACTCGGTCTTAAAGCTCTCTTCCATTATCGATATGATCCGTGCTATAGGCTATAACGCCTTTCCTTATGATGCTTCGCTTCAGGAAATCCGTGCGAACAAAGAGAGACAAGATTATTATCTTCGCATGGCAGTAGCGATCTTTGCTAGTATGAATGTTATGTGGATAGCTGTGGCACAATATGCAGGGTATTTTACGGGGATCACTCAAGATGTAAAAACGATACTCAATATCGCAGAGGGTGTGCTTGCAACACCTGTCCTCTTTTACAGTGGATGGATTTTTTATAGAGGTGCATACTACGCCATCAAGACAAAAACCGTAAATATGGATATTTTGGTTGCTACCGGCTCAACTTTGACTTACATGTACTCTATTTATATCACTGCTTTTGAACGAGGTGAGGCGTATTTTGATTCGGTGACCATGATTATTACCTTTGTTTTGATTGGTAAATTTTTAGAAGTTTTGAGTAAAAAAAGTGTTGCTGATACGCTTGATATTATGAGTAATCATGTGCCAAGTAGCATAAAAGTCATAGAAGATGGCAAGATAGTAGAAAAAAATATCAATGATGTAAAAGTCTCAGATATTATTATTGTGGGTTCTGGCGAGAGAGTCGCACTTGATGGGACCGTACTTGAGGGCGATGGCAATTTTGATGAGTCAAATCTCACGGGCGAGAGTGAGCCAGTTTATAAGCAAATAGGCGACAAGATCATAAGTGGAACGGTAAGTATAGACGCTCAGATCAAGTATGAAGCGACAAAAGATTTTGCTCACTCTACTCTTTCAAACCTTGTTTCATTGCTTGATGGAGCGATGAGCAATAAGCCTCGCATTCAGATGATGGCAAATAGAATCTCAGAATATTTTTCTGCTGTAATACTTGGGTTTGCGATGGTCACATTTTTTGTGTGGTGGTTTTGGCCACATAGTTTTGAAAGATCATTTATGGTTGGTATCTCTGTGATTATCATCGCTTGTCCTTGTGCTTTGGCACTTGCAACTCCCGTTGCCACACTTGTGGGACTTGGCCTAGCTTCACGAAAAGGGATTCTTTTCAAGCAAGCCGCTCAGCTTGAGACGATGGCAAAGGCTATCACTCTCGTTGTAGATAAAACAGGAACTATCACACAAGGTAAACCAAGAGTAGTGCAAGAGCATATTTATGATGATTTTGACAGATCTCTTCTTTACTCTCTTGTGCAAAACTCAAAACATCCAGTTGCAAAGGGCGTGGGTGAGTTTATATTTCAAGAAGATATAAATAATTTTGAGCTCGAAGAGGTTAAACAACTTCCCGCTCTAGGATTAAGTGGCTTACATAAGGGCAAAAAAATACTCGGTGGAAATGCAAAACTAATGAAAAATGAAGGCATTGCCCTTCCAAACACTTTATACCCAAAGAGCAGTTCGCATGCAAAGTCTTCTTTGGGTATAAGCAATAGTGAGAACAGCGAGTTCTATTTTGCTTTTGATGGAAAAATAGTCGCAAAATATGAGCTTTTCGATACTCCAAAAGTAGATGCAAAAGAGAGTATAAAAGCGATACAAGCACTTGGTATAGAGGTGATTATGCTGACAGGTGATCATCAAAAAAGTGCTTCAAAAGTCTCAGATGAAGTCGGTATAAAAATATTTGAATCTGAACTCACTCCTGAGGGGAAATCATTATATATCCAAAAACTTCATGATGCGGGAAAAGTCGTTGTTATGGCAGGAGATGGAGTGAATGATATTCTTGCCCTCGCGCTTGCAGATATTGGAATTTCTATGGGAAGCGGAAGTGATATCGCTATTGATGTAAGCGATGTTGTTCTGCTCAATGATACGCTTACAAGTCTCAGCGATGCGTTTAAGATATCAAAGCGAACCTATTTTATGATCAAACAAAACCTCGCACTTTCACTTTTATATAATGCTATTACTATCCCTCTTGCAATGGCAGGATATATTATACCTTTGCTTGCAGCTATCTCGATGTCTTTTAGCTCGCTTTTGGTTGTCGGAAATTCACTGCGTATACGCGCTGGCTTTAAAAAGTAAAAAGGAAATAAGATGGATTCATGGGTTATAGCGATGATGCTGGGAGTGTCAATATTTTTAGGCTCTATCGCGTTAGTAGCATTTTTATGGGGAATTAAAAGCGGTCAGTTTGATGATGAGCAGAAGTTTTTAAATGCTGTAAAGTTTGATACACAAGAAGATCTCAACGATGCTGTAGATCAAGAGAAAAAAGCTAAAGAACTGAAAAAGAAAAACTATACTCCGGAGTGAGTTAGTTTCCTTTTTTTAGAGTTGCGATATATTTTGCTAGTTCATTGATATCTTGATCGCTAAAACTACTCATTTTTATCTTCATGTATGCGCCCATACCATTTGTATTTCTGATTCCCTCTTTGTAACCTTGCAAGGCCGCAACTGTTTTCGCCGCTTCCCATCCGGTAATAGCCTCAGAATGTCCAAGAGCTGAGAGTTGACCGTTGTTTCCATGACAGTTTTGACATTTTTGTTTATAGAGCATTTCGCCACTGTTTGCCAAAAGAGAAGAGACGCAAAGTAGATGAAAAAAAAGTATTTTATTCAAAGTAGACTCGATATATTTTGATTTTTGTATGTTAAAGTTGGAAGTAAGAAAGAATCTCTAAAAGAAGAATGTATTTTCAACGAATTGCATTTGGCAATTCGTTGAAAGGGATAATTATTTTTTACCCCAAGCTTTAGCAACGTCAGCGATTTGCGCGTCAGTCAATGGAGTTGCGAAACCTTTCATCATTGCGCCTTTACCAGAAACATTTCTAGTACCCGCTTTGTAAGCTTTAAGAGCAGTAGTGATTTCAGCTGCACTTAATTTGTTAGGTGCAAAGTCTTTTGCTATAGTATTTTTAGAACCATCAACACCGTGACATCCTGCACAAGATGCTGGAGCACCAGCTGCCAATAAAGTAGAACTAACTGCTAATGCAGCTATTGTAGCTATTACGATTTTTTTCATATTTTTTCTCCATAGATAAAATTTTCGTATACATTATAATCCTTCAACTCTTAAATGACTGTTAATAAGTGATAGGATATCATTAGATTGTAAATTTCTAAGAGAAAGAGTGTGCAGATGCGATACATTGACGATGAATTAACAAATAAAACCATTTTAATTACCGGAGGAGCAGGCTTCATAGGTTCCAGTCTTGCTTTTTATTTTCAAAAGAATCATCCAGCTGCAAAAGTTGTTGTTTTGGATGCTTTTAGAAGCGGAGAAACTCTTTCCAATGGGAACTTGAAGAGTTTTGGACACTTTAAAAATCTTATTGGTTTTACAGGTGAAGTCATAAGCGGAGATATCAACGATAAAACGCTTTTAAAAGATCTGCAAAGCAACTATAAATTTGACTATATTTTTCATGAAGCGGCTATCTCTGATACGACAGCACTTGAACAAGATCTCATGATCAAAACAAATGTGAATGCTTATAAAGATCTGCTTGATCTAGCAGTTGCACATAATGCAAATATGATCTATGCATCTTCCGCTGCGACTTACGGCGATGCACCATCACCACAACGCGTGGGACGTGAGGCACCTCAGAACGTGTATGGTTTTTCAAAACTAAGTATGGATTATCTCAGCCGAGAGTATATGAAAATAGTAGATATTTCGATTGTTGGACTTCGCTATTTTAATGTTTATGGACCAAGAGAGTATTTCAAAAACACGACCGCTTCAATGGTGCTACAGTTTGGCCATCAAATTTTAGCAAGTAAAAATCCTCGTCTTTTTGAGGGAAGCGATAAAATCCTTCGCGATTTTATTTTTATCGAAGATATTATTCAGGCCAATATCAAGGCGATGCAACCTAAAAAAAGTGGTATTTATAATGTAGGAACGGGAAAAGCGCGTAGTTTTCAAGATATAGTCGATATTTTACAGCGAGAACTCGGCACTGCACTAGAGTGTGAATATATGCCAAACCCATTTGTAGGAAGATACCAATTTCATACAGAAGCGGATATTGCTGAAACGATTGAAGGACTTGGATATAAGCCGGCTTACGAGATGGAAGATGGGATCAAAGCATATATTGAAGAAATTGAGCGTTTATATCAGAGCGAAGTGAAAAAATAATGGAAAAACTTAAAAAAGCAAAACCAAATATTTTAGTCATCGGTGACTTGATGCTTGACCATTATCTCTGGGGAAGTTGTGAACGCATCTCTCCAGAAGCTCCCGTTCAGGTTGTGGATATCGCCAAAGAGACTACCGTTTTAGGTGGAGCAGGAAACGTAATCAATAACCTTGTAACACTCGGAGCTAACGTAAGCGTTAGCGGTGTTATAGGTGATGATGAGAACGGAAAAGAGCTCTCTATAATGCTTAAAAGTATCGGCGTCAAGACTGATGGGCTTATCACACAAACAGATCGTAAAACAAGTAAGAAGAGTCGTGTTATAGCTGTATCGCAACAAGTTTTACGATATGATAGAGAGAGTAAAGATGCAATAAGCGAAGAGTCTGTTGCAAAGATTTTGAATTCTTTAGAGAAAACACTATTTTTATATGATGCGATTATCCTCTCAGATTATGGCAAAGGCGTTTTGACTGAAATTTTATGCCAAGGCGTCATCACAAAAGCAAAAGCTATAAATAAAATGGTGCTTGTAGATCCAAAGGGAAGCGATTACTCAAAATACAAAGGCGCAT
Organism: Sulfurimonadaceae bacterium; assembly: GCA_036171835.1. Lineage (GTDB taxonomy): Bacteria > Campylobacterota > Campylobacteria > Campylobacterales > Sulfurimonadaceae > Hydrocurvibacter. The sequence continues at coordinate 6,759 of JAVHRU010000062.1, forward strand.
ACCTTTTAACGCCAAATAAAAAAGAAGCAGCTCTTGCTACAAAGATCGATATCAACAGTGATGAAGCTTTACAAAAAGCTCTTTTAAAACTCCAAAATGAGTGTGAGCTTGGCATTTCGATGATAACTTTGAGTGAAGATGGGATTGCTATATTTGACAACAAAGTCAAAAAATTTCCGACTGTCGCAAAAGAGGTTTATGATGTCACAGGTGCCGGAGACACGGTTATCGCTTCCATTGCCTATTCACTCAGTGCCGGACAAACTATCGAAGAGAGCTGTAAATTTGCCAATCTTGCAGCAGGTGTTGTTGTCGGTAAAATAGGTTCTGCGACTGTAACACTCGATGAGATCGAAGAGTATGAAGCAACACTGCACAAAAGCAGTTCAGACGCACACATAAAAAGTTTTGAAGAGATCGATAAAATCATCTCACGATGCAGAGATAACGAGAAGAAAGTAGTATTCACAAACGGCTGCTTTGATATCTTACATGTAGGGCATGTGAAGTATCTTCAAATCGCAAAAAGCTTTGGAGATATCTTGATCGTCGGGCTTAATTCTGATGAATCAGTCAGCCGTCTCAAAGGTCCTACTCGTCCAGTTAATCCCGCAGAAGATAGAGCATATATTTTAGCAGCATTAGAAGCTGTGGATTATGTCGTTCCATTTGCTGAAGATACGCCTTATAATCTTATCAAAATGCTCTCTCCTGATGTCTTGGTGAAAGGCGGAGATTACGAAGGAAAAGAGGTGATTGGAACTGAATTTGCTGGAGAATTAAGACTTGTCGACTTTGTCGATGGCAAAAGTACGACAACAACAATTCAAAAAATACAGGGGAAACTATGTTAAAAAAACTTGGACTCATCAGCATCCTGACTGCAAGCGCATTTGCTATGCACGGAGTCGATATTAATATTAACGATAAAGATCTTGAAATCGGTGCAAATCTCGATATGGGACAATTTGTCAATACGGTTGAGCCAAATACCGTATTTGTAGGAGCAAGATACCTCAAAGGCAGTGAAGAACACAGTGATTTTACTAAAAACAACAACGCTTTTTATGAGGCAAATTTTTTGATGCAAAAAGCTGTTGCTAACAGTGATGTTACAATTGGACTGGGTGTTAAACTCAATCATACAAGATATGATGCAGGTGCAAAAAATCTTGATTTTACATCTGTTCCAATTGGTGTAGAACTTGGATATAAACTCCCAGTAAGAACTCCTGTGCCTTTTTATCTTGGAGGAAAAATCTATTATGCTCCTGAAGTTTTATGTATGAATGATGCTCAGAGCTTCTTGGAATACCGTGTCAATCTTGATGTAGAGGTGATTCCAAACGCACGAGTAACAGTAGGTTATAGAAATATTGACACAAATTACGATCTCTCAGGTCATACTCTAAATGCAAATTATAACCGCTCTGCATACGTAGGGTTTAAATTTCAGTTTTAAATACTCCATTGTTTTGTCAACCGCGATTTCTTTAAATGGCGGTTCTTCTCTTCTTTATTAATTTTTACCTATTCGTTGTATAATCATTCAAAGATGATTTTAGAGGAATGGTATTGTGCATAGAAAACAAAAAAATAATAACAATCTGCCATGGGAACATCCAAAATCAACATTCGAAGATCCAAAAGCAGAGGTTTTGATAAAAAATCTCATGGAAAGCCCAGGATATACCGTCGCTTCGGAAGATTTTGAATTTATGAATTCATATGAAGCCAGAGGGATTAGGTTAGAACTAGATTATCTCAAAGCTGAACTCTCTATGCATAGTCTTGGTATCGAACATACAATAGCTGTATTTGGAAGTGCAAGAATCGTTGAATACAAAACAGCCAAGAAAAAACTGCAGCAGATCCAAAAAGAACTGGATAAAGACCCTATGTGTCAAGTGACACGGTCTATGTTACATACAGCACAAAGAATGCTTGAAAAAAGTGTCTACTATGATGATGCAAGAAAATTCGGCTCACTTGTAGGAAAAGCCGGTAAAGGTGCTGATGATTGCCGTGTAACTATCATTACCGGCGGTGGTCCTGGTATCATGGAAGCGGCAAATCGCGGGGCCTATGATGTTGGCGCAAAATCCATCGGCTTAAATATAAATCTCCCTCATGAACAATTTCCAAATCCCTATATCTCTGCTGAACTCTGTTTTCAATTTCACTATTTTGCAGTTCGAAAACTTCACTTTCTTAATCGTGCTAAAGCTCTTGTCGTCTATCCCGGAGGATTTGGTACTTTTGATGAACTTTTTGAGATACTGACACTTGTGCAGACAAAAAAAACTGCGCCTATTCCTATAGTATTGGTTTCAAAATATTACTGGAATAGAGCAGTTGATTTTGATTTTTTGCGAGAAGAGGGAGTTATAGGTCATGCAGATCTGGAGATGTTTACTATTGTTGATAATGCAGACGAAGCATGGAATTATATTTTAGAGTGGCATGAAAAACGTGATACTCCTCTATTTAATCATAATAAAGGCTAGAAAATGAGTTTGAAATATATAAAATTCTTTCACGAAATAGGTATAGAAGATGTAGAGAGTGTTGGAGGGAAGAATGCTTCTTTGGGGGAGATGTATCAAAACCTCACAAGTCAAGGTGTGAAAGTTCCAAATGGATTTGCCATCACTGCTGAAGCTTATAGTTATGTTTTAGAAGTTAATAATGCATTGGAAGCTTTACATTCAGAGCTTGATATCCTTGATCCCGAGAATGTAGATGATCTGCAGAAAAAAGGGAAGAGATGCCGAGAAATAGTTTATAACTGTAGCATTCCAGATGATCTTCGCCTTGAGATACTTGAAGGTTATAAACGTTTACAAGAAGAATATGGAGAAAATATTTCTTTAGCTGTACGCTCGTCTGCCACCGCGGAGGATTCTCCAGAAGCCTCATTCGCCGGGCAAAACGAGACCTATCTCAATATTTCAAATGAAGATGATCTTTTAGATTCTTACAAACGCGCCCTTGCTTCCAACTTTACTGACCGCTCAATCCACTACAAATTTGACAACCATTTTGAGTATCTCAAAGTCCTTCTGAGTGTCTGTGTTATGAAAATGGTACGAAGTGACAAGGCGGCTAGCGGAGTGATGTTTAGCATCGATACCGAGAGCGGATTTAAAGATGTCGTCTTTATCAACGGTGCGTATGGGCTTGGTGAAAATGTGGTTCAAGGCACAGTTAATCCAGATAGTTTTTATGTACATAAGCCTACATGTAAGGCAGGATTCAAAGCGGTTTTAAAAAGAACACTTGGCACGAAGCGAATCAAGATGGTGTTTAACGATGCGATCAATCAAAGCAATATGGCAGTGGAATATACGAAAAATATGCCAGTGGAAGTGAGCGCACAAAAACGATTTTGTATTTGCGATGAGGATGTGCTTACATTAGCCGACTACGCGATCAAGATAGAGGAATACTATTCACAAAAAGCTGGATACCAAAAGCCTATGGATATTGAGTGGGCAAAAGATGGAGATGACGGCGAGATTTACATCGTTCAAGCGCGTCCTGAGACGGTGGAATCACGTGATGATAAGCTTTTTTATGAGACCTATACTCTTAAAAATAGATCAAAGATTCTCATTGAAGGACGTGCGGTCGGGCGAAAAATTGCTTCTGGTAGAGTTCGCAAAATAGAGGATGTGAGCAAGTTAAATGAGTTTCAAGTCGGAGATGTACTTGTAGCAGATACAACTACACCTGACTGGGAACCAGTGATGAAGATAGCATCAGCCATCATTACAAACAAAGGTGGAAGAACCTGTCATGCAGCCATTATTTCCCGTGAACTTGGGATTGCGGCCATTGTGGGTGCTGAGAATGCTACGGAACTTTTGCGTGATGGCGATGAAGTAACAGTTAGTTGTGCTGAGGGTGAAAACGGTTATGTGTATAAGGGACTCTTGGAGTTTGAGATAGAAAAAACAGACCTCAGTCATTTATCAAAAACAAAAACAAAGATCATGATGAATTTGGGTAATCCTGATTTAGCGTTTTCGCTCTCTTCTCTTCCTGTGGATGGCATTGGATTAGCTCGTATGGAGTTTATTATCAACGAGTATATCAAAGTGCATCCGATGGCTTTGGTGCATCCTGAAAAGTTAGATCTTGCTACACAAGAGGAAGTGAAACAACTAGTAGGCGAAGAGTTAGAGTATAAAGAGTATTTTGTGCGCCGTTTAAGTGAGGGAGTTGCCACAATTGCGGCATCTGTGTATCCAAAACCCTGCGTTGTGCGTATGAGTGATTTTAAGAGCAATGAATACGCCGCCCTTTTAGGAGGAAGTTTCTTTGAGCCACTAGAATCAAACCCGATGATAGGTTTTCGCGGTGCGGCACGTTATAGTCATCCAGCCTATGAAGAGGGCTTTGCCTTGGAATGTGAGGCGATGAGGCGTGTGCGCGATGAGATGGGATTTATAAATGTCATCTTGATGATCCCGTTTTGCAGACGCGTGAAAGAGGGAAAAGATGTGATTTCTACAATGGCAAAGTATGGGCTAGAACGCGGTAAAAATGGCTTAGAAGTCTATGTGATGTGCGAGATTCCAAATAATGTTATCCTCATCGATGAGTTCAGCGAAGTATTTGATGGCTTTAGTATAGGAAGTAATGACCTTACACAGCTTACTCTTGGCGTAGACAGAGACTCCCAAATCGTAGCGTTTGATTATGAAGAACGCGACGAAGGAGTAAAGAAGATGATAGAGATGGCAGTTCAAGGTGCGAAGAGAAACGGACGTCACAGCGGCATCTGCGGACAAGCGCCTTCAGACTATCCAGAGATGGCGGAATTTTTGGTTCGTCTTGGCATTGATTCGCTCAGTCTGAATCCCGACAGTGTGCTTAAAACAATAGAGAATATAGCTTCGCTAGAGCAAAAATTATGAAGATAGCTTTTTTTGAGTGCAAACCTAACTATAAAAAGGAGAAATAATGGCAACAGTAACATCACACGGAGCGGCGGGAGTCGTAACCGGTTCATCACACCTTTTATGCATAGAAAACGGACCAAATATTCTGATTGATTGTGGAATGTTTCAAGGAAGAGAAGAGGATAGAAACAGGGAGAGTTTTGGTTTTGAGCCAAGCAGTGTTGATTATCTTTTACTCACTCATGCGCATTTGGATCATGTCGGGCGCACTCCAAAACTTGTTAAAGAGGGATTTGAGAGAAACATCGTGACAACTAGGCCCACGCGCGATTTGGCAGAAGTTATATTGCTAGACAGTGCAAAGATCATGTTTCAAGATTATGAGACACATTATAAAAAGGCTTTGCGTAAAGGTAAAGAGGATTCAGTACTACAGCCTTTGTATCTAGAAGAGGATGTCCATACTGTTTTTGCTCTTCCATGGAGATATGTGGAATATGACAAGCAAATAGAGTTATGCGAAGGAGTAAAAGTCACTTATAGAGATGCAGGACACATCCTTGGTTCAGCTTTCATCGAGATAAGTTATATGGAACATGGCGCAGAGTATACCATTGTTTTCTCGGGAGATATCGGCAATGACAACGATATGGTGATGCCAAACTTAGAGAGATGCACACATGCTGATTATCTGTATGTTGAATCGACTTATGGAGACAGAGATCATAAAAATATCGATGATAGTATTATCGAGTTTAAAAAAGTGATCATCGATACCTTGCAAAACTGGGGTAATGTCGTCATTCCCTCTTTCGCCGTGGAACGAACGCAGGAGATACTTTGTCTTTTGCGTGAGATGTATGATAGAAAAGAGTTGCCTACATGTAAGATCTTTGTTGATTCACCGATGGCGACGCGAGCGACCGAGGTCTATGTTAAGTATGTTGATCAACTAAGTGAGAAGTGTCAAAAAAATAAAGAAGAGAACGGCAGTGTTTTTGATTTTGAACTCCTAAACTATACTGCTGATGCAGAATCTTCACGCGCGATCAATGATATCGAGCGCCGCGCTATCATCATTGCAGGAAGCGGAATGTGTACGGGAGGGAGAATTTTGCATCACTTCAAACACAGACTATGGAATCCGAAAAATTCTATAATCTTTGTGGGTTATCAGGGCGTTGGAACACTTGGCCGTCATATTGTAGATGGTGCAAGATGGGTGAAAATATATGGTGAAGATATCCTCATTAAAGCAAATATTCATACTATCAACGGCTTTTCCGCACATATCGACCAAAGTGGACTTTTAGATTGGATATCAAAAATCGATGATCTGAAAACCATCTTTTTGATTCACGGGGAAGAAGATAAACAGACGATTTTGCGTAGTGTGCTTGAAAATGCTTTAGAGAAGAAAGTGCATATTGTGAAGGCGGATGAGGTTGTGTATTTGTAATCCTCTGAGCCACTTGCAGATTACCAGAAAAGCGACCAATTTTGTTGTTAATGTAGTTAA
>JAVHRU010000063.1:0-13114 GCA_036171835.1 Sulfurimonadaceae bacterium
TCTTGAGTAATTATTTCATCTGCTTCCCATCTCATAAGAAAAAAAGGCATAGGAAACAGCTCTAAAAATGTATTATGTGATGAAATATTAAAATTAAGTAACAGAGAATTCATTGCGGTAGCTTACAGCTTGTTATATTATAATGTTCTTAAATATTTAAAAACATATCCGTTTCAATAATAGTAAAAAAATATTTACGGGTTAAAAGATTTTGGATACAATTCTTCCATGCTTAAATATATGATTTTTTTACTTGCTTTATTGGCTTTAATGTTAAGTGGATGTGTTAACAAACGTGGCATATCTGCGACATACTACAATGACTGTAGTGAATACTATGATTCTAAGGGGTATTATCACAAAGACTGTGATGAAAATCTTATCGAATTTAAAGATATAAAAGATGCACTTAAAACAAAAGAGCCAATCCAAGAACCAAAAGGCAACGTCTGGTAAAAGTGCTTTCTATTTGATTGCTATGAATGTAGCGAAGTTGTTCCATCTAAAGATGGTTTCACAATGAGAAAATCCACACCCTGTTGCCATTTTAATGTTTTCTGACTCAGTATAGGGAATCAGGACATTTTCCAGAGCTTCACGCTTTTGCATGATCTCATACTGCGAATAACCCTGCTCTTTTTTAAACTCATAATAATAATCTATCATCTCTTTGTTCAAAAGCTTATGTTCACTAATCACTTTTTCGCTGAAGATAAATATACCGCCGACATGTAAATTCTCACAAATCTTTTTTATCAGTTTTTCTCTCACAAGCGGACGGATAAACTGCAGAGTATAATTACTGATAAAAACACTCGCCTCTTCATACTCAAACTCCAAAATATCGCCTTCACAAAGCTCGACATTAGAGTTAAAAATATCTATCTTCTTTTTTGCCTGTTCAAGCATCGCTTTTGAGTTATCTATCCCTACCAGTCTGACACCTTTTTTATCTATCTCTCTTTCAATATTTAAGAGTGTGGAAGCAGTTGAACATCCAAGATCATAAATGATAGAGTCCTCTTTTGTATGCTTACATGTAAAGTGTTTTGCTATCTCTTGTGCTTCTTTATAGTAAGGCACAGAGCGAGCCAGCATGTCATCAAATACAGCTGCGACATCTTCATCAAATTCAAACTGTTTCTCGATTGGCTTTGTGAATACTTTATCTTTCATTTCCACTACTTTTTTATCTTTATTTGTACGTATTGCGCTTCTTCAAGGTAGTTTCCTTGTTTATTCCCGTGCGAAATTATATCTCAAATAAAGATAGTTCCTGATACAATCATGACCTTTATTGAAAGTTTGGTATATGGCATTGAAAAAAATTATGAACACGGACATCATACTCATCGACATCATAGGTTTCTCACATAATTCATCTCAGCAACAGTTTGATATTATTACCTATCTTACAAAGAGCTATATCAAAATGCTGCAAACGCTTCTGGATAATTCCCAAATGAGTTTTAGTAAAATGATAGAAGGCATCGTTCCTACAGGTGATGGTTTTTACTGTATTTTAAATCCTAGACTCAAGGGTTATGGCGTTATTTTAGGTATGAATTTTATCTATTTTACAGAACACATTATAGAACGTCGTGCAGGATTTGCTGGAATAAAAGTTGCTGTTCATTCTGGTGAAGTCTATCCTTTTACAGATATTTTAGGACATACAAATTATATAGGTGATGGTCTCAATGACTGTGCACGCTATCTGCAGATAAAAAATGTCACTGCATCAGCGCTTATTACTTCCATATCTGCTTTTGAAACTTTTGAAAAATTTTTGAGTTCTCATCCTGACTTTGAGGAATTGCTGATTAAAAGAGAATTAAAAAGAAGTTCTTTACATGAATTTGAAGACAAACATGGTAGAATCAGGGCTGCTTATCTCGTTTGGCTGAGACACTCAGGTGTAATAAATCCGCCGAATATAAATTTCAATTCTTTGTTAAAATAAGGAAAAATATGCGCTTTACAATTGATGAATATTCCAAACAGTTTAAAATGTCAAAAGAACTTATTAATTCTAAACTAAGATCCAAAAAACTAAATTATGTCATTGAAGCTGGAGAAACCTACATCATCATTGCACAAAGTTCACTGAATGAAGAAAAAATAGAAGAGATTCATCAGCAGAAAAAAGAGCAAGAAAAACAAACTAATATCGCAACACAAAAAACGACTGTTGGCATGATCTTGTCACTTTATAAAAAAGAAAATGATCACTTGAAACAAAAAATAAGAGAACTTGAAAAGAAGATAGACTCACTTATTACTGATAAAGAAAATATGCTGAGAGAAGAAAGAGACAGAATAGAACAAGTATATAGTACAAAAGATGAGCATTTAAAGAATATCCTCGAACTTATCAATAAACAACTTATGCTAGAGCAAAAAGCAACAACCGTTCATGAAGTAACACTTAGTAATATAGAAGAAGCACAAGTACAACCGGGGAAAGAAAATCTTTCTCATGTAGAACTCAAAAGTTATCTGAAATCACTCGATTTAGAAAGCTATCAAAGAAAAATTATTAAAAAAAGATTTTTTGATGCTTTAGACCATGATATAAGAATCATCCAACAAAATGGAAAGCTCTACATGGACTTTGCAAAATATGATTATTCAGATCTATTAAAATTTTAAAAAACACCAAAGATACTATGAACAAATATGTGCTAACTAGAAATATAGATTCACTCTTAAAAGAGTATGCTACAAATACCTATACTCCCTTAGATAATTGTGATTTCAACTTACTTGGTGTTGTTACCTATATAAAATATGCCGACGAAGAGTCCTACACTAAAATATCAGATGAACTTTATGAGCAGTACTCTTATCATATAGATAATGTGATTGCAGAGAAAATCAATCTCAATCAGGTCTACAAAGTTGAACTTTTCAAAATTTTAGCGTGCACCATAAAGCTTGAATACGTTGTCAAATACGATGAATTTAAAACCCATCCGAAGCTTATTATTTTACCTAATTCTCATCTTCCTTATAAGAGTATGAAACCTGTAGAAATCTACAAACTTCTTATCAGTGAAATCAATAAAATCAAAGTCAAAGAGAGAATACTAATAAATTTTCACAATAATGAGATGCTTGAAGATCTTAAAAAATTTGTCAGATATTTGTATATGGGGAAATTTCTTAGACCTATCCAAATCTTACTTTTTGAAGGAATTGAACCTGAACTTTCAACTCAAAGCCACCTCAATCTTATTTTTAAAAACAAAAGTTCCCAAGACCACCAACTCATTGAAGTAGACATAGATGAAGTAATCGTGGAGTATAGAAAACCGGTGTATGGATGTAATGGATTTAACTGTTATGGAAAACAGATAGAACATGGTGAACTTGATACAAAAAGCATGGATCTCAAAGTAGATGAAGAATCTATTGAAATAATCGAAAAAGAAAACAAGCTCATACTCAAAAGTAAAAAGCGAGGTTTTGTAGATTATCATGACAACACAATCGCAGTCAGCAATGTTCTTAAAGTAGACAAAATAAATCGTATTCAATCGAAAATTACTGATACAGAAAATAACGATATAGAAGTTTATATCTCGCAAAATGATATTACGAAAGACAGTATTGGAGAGGGTGTAGAGCTTATTTCTGAACGTATACATGTAAGCGGACACACGGGAGCGAATTCACTTTTAGAAGCTACAGATCTTGTTGTAGACGGTGCGACACATAAAGACTCCATTATCTTTGCAAAAAATGCCGTTATCAACAGACATAAAGGAACGCTTCGATGTAACACGGCAAAAGTCACCTCACTAGAAGGCGGCAAAATACACGCAACCTATGCAGAAATTGGCACCTGCCTTGGAGGGAGTATCTTCGCCAAAGATGTCGTTATTGATCATGTTAAAAATCACCTTATCGTTTATGCTTCAAACTCTATCACTATCAGACTTATCAGCGGCGAAGACAACCATTTCATAATCGATTATTCAAGAATACCGGTTATTACAAGTGAATTAAGTTTCATAGAAGCGGATATTGATGATCTGAAATTTAAACTCGAAGAAGAGATCAAAAGAAATGGTACTAAAGTAAAAACTATTGAAGCCAACATCCAAGAACTCAAACGCAAAAGAGACTTCATCAAAAACTCCTCACTCAATGCAACAATAACAATAAAAAATCCGCTCAATGGTCTTAATATAATCAAGTTTGTTTTGCCAAATAGTGAAGAGATCATTTATAAAACCTTACAAAAAAAATACGAAGAATTCCATCTTCAAGTTGATGCTGACAAAATAACACTTCATCCAGTCGGAAGCACAAAAGAACTTTAGATTTTTTCGATTCAATTTTCAAATACATTTTAAACTTCAAATTTCACTTTTTCATTTCAAAATAAACACACCTGAAGAATTGTTATTTTTTTTATAATTATATACGTTAAATCGTATATAATATACTTAATATATATTATATATACATTTTATATAATATTTTATACATTAAAAAGTATTTCATATACATAATATATAATATTTTATTTTATTTTACGTATATTTTAAGATTTAAACAGTATGATATCGCTATGGAAATCGTCGATATATTTAATATCCTTCACAATGCTGTTGAAGCGCACAATAATGGTAAAAAAATTTCTCAAAAAGAGATGTCACAACAACTTGGCATTCCTATGAGAACATATCAAGATTGGCGGCTTGGAAACACAAAACCGCAAGCCTCTAAAGCAGTGATACAGATGCTTGGATATTTAGAGGATAATGAAATAATCAGAGTTGTCAGAAAGATAAATAAACTGGGAGATAATTAGATGAATACATTGACTGAAAAAGAAAGAAACGGCTTAGAAGAGGTGTACAATGCAATCCATTCGGATAAAACAAAATATTCAATAAGTGCGTATCTAGCATCATTTTTACTCATTGATAAAAGCAATTTTAAAACAAAAACAATGGCTCGTTCACTCAAAAACACTCTTAAATTAGACAAATTATCACTATTTTTGACCAATTATGCAAAAAAGAAGAAAAATTTAAGCAAATAAATTATAAAGTACAGCTAGCTGAATCACTTGCAAGTGCCTTCAATACTTACTTTGAGGCAATTGATAGTGTATCGCAATCTTCAAATAAATCAAGGGTGTATTTATGAATAAAGCACAATTCGTTGAATTAGTTCAAAAAAATGGTAATTACAAAACTAAAGTTGAAGCAGAAAATGCTATCAAAGCTTTTACTGAAGCTGTGACAGAAGCATTAGTTGCTAAAGAAGATGTATCTCTAGTTGGATTTGGTAGTTTTGGTGCTGCACTTCAAAAAGGGAAAAGTGGTAAAGTTCCAGGAACTGATAAAACTTATACAACTCAAGATAAAGTTGTTCCTAAATTTAAAGCTGGAAAAGGTCTTAAAGACCGCGTTTCTGAAAGTAAATAATTTATCTTACGTCTCTCGACTTGAGAGGCGTGCTACTTCTCATTCTACATATTAATTCTCATCTTAATTAATTTTCTATCTTTCACTTACTTCTGTAAATATTTTTTTTTTAAATCCTAAAAATATAAAAGAAAATAGACCTAGTTTCATATTTTCAAGAGCGAACAAGAAAATATTTGTACTATACGCTCAAAATTAAATTAAATTAAAAATGGAACACATAGATGGATAAGATCAAAAAAACAGATAAAGAATGGCAGGCGCAGCTCTCTCCTGAAGCATATGCAGTATGTAGAGAACATGGGACAGAAGCTCCTTTTAGCGGTGAGTATTACAACTTTAAAGGTGATGGAATATATACATGTGTTTGCTGTGGAGAAAAACTCTTTGACAGTGAAACAAAATTCAACTCAGGAACTGGCTGGCCAAGTTTTTATGAGAGTATTGAAGAAGAAGCGATTACAGAGATCAAAGACAAATCATTTGGTATGTTACGTGTTGAAGTCAGATGTTCAAAATGTGATGCCCATCTTGGACATGTCTTTGCAGATGGACCAGAGCCTACGGGACTGAGATACTGCATCAATTCAGTCTGTTTAGAGTTTGAAGAAAAATAATAGTTTAAAGTAAATTTTTTGATTGTATAACTTCTTTGCTATAATATGCAAAAAAATGGAGAATACAAATATGAATAAAATCATAGTTATATTAATTATGGGATTTACGTTTCTTTTTGCGGCAAATCCTATTGTAGTACTAGAAACAACTCAAGGAAAGATAGAGCTTGAACTTTATCCAAATGCAGCACCAAAAGCGGTAGAAAACTTTACAAAACATGTCAAAGACGGTTACTATAACCACATCGCTTTCCACAGAATTATCCGTAACTTTATGGTTCAAGGCGGTGATCCGACAGAAACAGGACGCGGTGGCGAATCTATCTGGCACAAACCTTTTAATGATGAGTTTAAACCAGGATATGCCTTTGATAATGCCGGAGTTTTAGCGATGGCCAATGCTGGTCCAAACACAAATGGAAGTCAATTTTTCATAACAACTGCTCCCGCTGGATTTCTTAATGGTGGATATACAATTTTTGGACACGTTATCGGCTCTATGGATGCTTTGAAAAAATTAAATATAGTTGCTACATCGGGTCAAAATGGTGGAGACCGTCCTTTGGAGCGCCAAGAGATCATTAAAGCGTATCTCAAAAAATAATTTTGATGCTTCGTTGTTTTCTCCTCTGCTCTTTTGTTTTTGCATGTAATCTCTTTGCAAAAACGCCTGAGGAGATTCTCCAAGAAACCCATCTTGCAAATATCAATGCAATCCTCATTTTCACATCTCAAGATGCTATCTCTTCAGGCACCTACCGATTTAGTAATATTGGTGCGAGTATAGATATTTATCATATTCCCTTTACTTATCATTTCAAATCAACACATGACTACAACTATTTTTTAGTAGGCAATGCAGGCTATAGTAGAGCCTACCTTACAAATACTTCAACTCCATATAATGGAACTATTTTAGCCTATAACAGTGATTTAAGAACCTATACTGCAGGATTAGGCGGAGGTATTCGATATAAGTTCAATAATGATACTGCTATTTTAGGTGGCATGGAGATCATTTATTCACGCTCTGGAAATAATATCAAAACAGATAAAGACAGTGTGAATAGTGCAGTTGGAAATCTATTTAACAAAAATTATAATGATAATATCACTTATAAATTTTTCGCTCTTGCCGAGTACAGACCAACAATCTATGATTTCAAACCCTATATTTCTATGGGTTACAAACTATATCAGACGAAAAGCAGTATTGACGTTGATTCCCTCAGGTCTTTTTCGACACAATCCAATGTCACTACCTTTACTATAGGGACTGAGACAGCAAAACTCTATAGCTTCGATGAAAAATATATCACGCTTGAGGGGTATTTTAACAGTAATTATCTTGGTGGGGATATTCAAAAAAGTGTGGAGTTTGACAATTACGAAACATTTGGAATCATTACATATCTCTATACACCAGAGACTCCTAAATTTGCAAAAAGATTTTTTGTGGAAGCGAATACAGTAAGATCGCGCGGTCTTGAAGGGTATAACATTGGAGTAGGTTTTAGCGCAGATTTTTAAATCTGCTGCTTCCTACTAGTCTGTGTATTGTGTCTCACTAAACTGCTTCATTCTTATAGGATAACGAAGTTTGTCTTGACGCATTTTTTTGTAAAGTTTTTCTTTCATCTCAGTCAATGTTTGTGTGTCAACTTCAAAAAAATTCATCATCTCGCCATCACTCACATTTGCGCTGTCCATCGTAAAAAGTCTCAACTCTTTTTTCGTAAGCTTTCTTTTTAAAAGTGCATAAAGCGCCCGCTCATCATCTATAAGAAGTGCTACATCGATTGCATAAAACTTACTTAAAACTTCTCTCATTGTAATCTCTTTGTGATACTGTTTCCATACTGAATTTTCTAACATTGTTTTCCTTATATTTTTTCTAAGATTTTTGTCAAATCTTTTGTTTCTACGATAATCGTCGCCTCACGTTTAAGTATCTCTTTGGCACAAAATGCCACACGTGTTCCCGCATGAGCAAACATAGAAAGATCATTTGCTCCATCACCTACAACCATCGTCTCAGCTTCGCTTACATGTAAGAGATTTTGAAGGCGAATGAGCATATCTCCCTTAGAAAAGTTAAACATCATATCTCCGCCAACAAGCCCTGTTAAAAGCCCATCTTTGTGATGCAGTGCATTTGAAAAATCGGCGTCATAACCTAAGATATCTTTTGCATACGTCGTCGCAGTTCTAAAACCACCGCTGAAACAAACAACACTCATTCCACGCACTTTTAGCTCTTTGATGGTCTCGATTGCCCCATTCATGTATGGCAAAGAGTGACTGATCTCTTCGACTTTTTTGTATGGAAATCCTTTTAAAAGAGAAACTCTTTCCTGAAGGCTTTCAAAAAAGTCTATCTCTCCGTTCATAGCACGTTCAGTAATAAGCGAAACTCTCTCGCCGATACCGAGCTCTTTTGCAAAAAAATCTATCGTTTCTCCATCCATCAATGTCGAATCAAAATCAAATACAGCCAACTTCATAAATTCTACTCACTTTAGTTATAATTACGCAATTATACAATGTTAGGAATCTATTTGTTTACGCAACTTTTAAATAAACTTAAAAACTCTAGCTACATCACGCTTGAAACTACTCCGGGGCACGCTCCGAAATTTTCAAATGTCATAAAAAAGTTAGACTCTCTTGGACTAGACAAGCTCGTTGATGGATTTTCCACAACAGACAATCCGCTTGCAAAGCTAAAATACAATGCACTTTTTGCTGCAAAGATGCTTCAAGATAGATTTGGAAAACCCGTCATCGCTACGATGAGCATGAGAGATAGAAATATCATCGCCCTTCAGTCCGATCTTCTTGGAGCAAATGAAGTAGATGTTCGAGCTATCTTGGCTCTAACAGGAGATCCTGCAAAACTCTCAGACCAACCACATGTCAAAGGTGTCTTTGAGGGTGATAGTATCCTACTCTTAGATATTATCGCTTGTTTTAACTCTTCTATCGATTATGCCGGAAAACCTTTTACTGTTAAACCTGAGCCGATCTACCCTTTTGGGGTTGTAAACTCATACGCTAAAAACCCAAAGACTTTACAGAAGAAGATGCAAAAGAAGATAGCCAAAGGTGCGCTTGGAATCATCACACAACCTGTGTATGACCTTGAAAACACAAAACTTCTTTTAGAACTAATGGAAAATGCTAGAAATGAGTGCGGCGTAAATGAAACTGACTCGACTTTGATTTTAGGCATCTTTCCTATTACAAAACTTCGCACTGCACAGTTTTTGGCTTCGCATGTCCCGGGAATAGATGTTCCGGATATCTGGATAGAAAAACTCCGCCGTGCAAATGAGATATCGCCTGAGGAAGAGTACAAAGTAGGATTTGAGCTGAGCAAAGAGCTTTTTGATTCTATAAAAGAGATCCATCCAAAGATTCATCTCATGACGGCAAACCAATTCGAGATTGCCAGAGATATACTGATATAAAAAAATAGCTACCATGTAAGGAAAAAAATGATTGATTTAAAACTACTGCAAAAAGATTTTGAAAATGTTTCAACACAACTAAAACGCAAAGGTGTTGACGAAGAGTTACTCGCTGATTTAAAAGCGAAAAACGAAGCGCTTAAAGAGGCAAAAATAGCTTACGAAGCAGCTCAAGCGGCTCAAAATGAGATGAGTAAACTCTTTGGTGCCTACATGCGAGAGAAAAAAGATGTCACTGAACTAAAAGAAAAAGTGGATGCAAACAAGATAAAAGTAACGGAACTTTTAGATGTGCAAAGAGAAGCGGAAGAAGCACTCACAATTCGTGCTATGGCTGTTCCAAATCTTCCAGATGAGAATGTTCCAGATGGCGAAGATGAAAATAGCAATGTGGAGCTCAAAAAAGTTTTAACACCTCGTGAGTTTAACTTTACTCCAAAAGAGCACTGGGAACTAGCAGAACAAAACGGCTGGATCGACTTTGAACGCGGCGTAAAACTTGCAAAAAGCAGATTTAGTGTCATTAACGGTCAAGGCGCAAAACTCGAACGCGCACTTATAAACTTTATGCTTGATTTCAATGAAAAACGCGGATTTAATGAAGTAAGCGTTCCTCAAATCGTAAACCGTACAGCGCTAGAGGGCACTGGGCAGCTTCCAAAATTTGAGGAAGATTTGTACAAAATAGAGGGCGAAGAACTCTACCTCATCCCAACATCTGAAGTCCCTCTTACAAATCTTTATCAAGATGAAATCATCTCTGCCGACGAGCTTCCTATCAAGATGACAGCGCACACTGCATGTTTTAGAAAAGAAGCTGGAAGTGCTGGACGCGATGTACGTGGTATCATCAGACAACATCAATTTCACAAAGTCGAACTCGTAGTTATTTCAAAACCAGATGAAAGCGATAAACTTTTTGAAGAGATGCTTGCATGTGCTTCTGACCTTTTAACGGCGCTAAAACTTCCTCACAGACTTGTCACTTTATGTACCGGTGATCTTGGTTTTGGCGCGGCAAAGACTGTGGATTTAGAAGTTTGGTTACCAGGGCAAGCGACTTATAGAGAGATATCTTCTGTTTCAAATACAAGAGATTTTCAAGCTCGTCGCGCGAAAATCCGCTTTAAAGACGGCAAAGCAAACACACTCGTACACACACTCAACGGCTCATCTTTAGCAGTCGGCAGAACGATGGTAGCCATCATGGAAAACTTCCAAAACGAAGATGGAAGTATCTCTATGCCTGAAGTCTTAAAAGCTTACATGTAAGCTACAAATAGGCAGAGTTAGCTGCCTATTGGCTGCCACTATAAGAGTGGTGTTTTTTATTGGATTTTTATACTGCTTATATATTATAAACATAATATTGTGCCAAAGGCTAATCATGGATTTATGGATAAAGATTATCATTGTTCTTATCATCGCCACCCTAGTCTATCGTGAAATATTAAAATCAACTATTAAGAAATCTCAACAACTCTCCCCTGCAAAAAGAAATGCAACAGTTCTTAGTCTCATTGGTGTTGGTTTTAGTGTAGGTGCCTACACCTATATAGGAATGTCGATCTCTCTTGTAGAAACACAAGATCTACGTCCATTTAACTCCTCTCGAGTCACTTATCATGCTGAGAGTATATTTGACAAAGGGGTTATTGATGTCAATGGCATGGCGATAAAAACAAATCTTTCACAAAAAGGAGTGCTTGCTCCACTTGCAGATGAGCTTACACAAGGGTGTAATGGCAGTGATGGATGTGAAGCAGAAAAACTGTTTGATTACGTCACTCACATTCCCTACCGCACCGATTATACGAGCAGAAGTCCAAAGCAAGTGATTGAGACTAATTGGGGAGATTGTGATGACAAATCCAACCTCTTTGCTTCACTCTTAAATGAGAAGGGTATCGATTACAGGTTTGTTTATGTTCCCCATCATGTATTTGTTGTTGTCCATATAGAAGATAAACACGTCCTTCCATTTCTCTATGCAAAACTTCGTATTGATGAAAGAGATTATTACTATGCAGAGACAACTGCAAAAGGTGCATCTATCGGAACATTTAATGGAAAGTTTCCATATAGCTTTGAAGGAGTGTATGATATTGTAGATAATCGCAATATCGATCTGAGTAGTGTCAAGTTTAAAATGCTTTAAAACATCTTCGCAACCGCCTCCGCTTTCTTTGCTTCATCGACTTTTGCATATCGCAGAGTTTAGTTAATATCACGATGGTTCATTAATTTTTGAACGAGGAAGAGGTCATTTTTCATAACTGCGTAAGTTGCGAAGGTTTGTCTTAGAGTGTGACTACAAACTTTATGTTTCTCATCAGATAAGTGCTTATCGCTGAGGTATACGATGTCAAACTCTTTATTTTTAATCTTGTTTATTCATATTCAAGAAGGCAATAGATATTGAAATGTCTTTTTATAAATATTTAAAATTGTATCTAAAAGAGCCGCTATCACTGGACCTATAATGATACCGATAGGACCGAAGGAGATGATTCCTCCAAGAATTGATACAAGGATAACAAGATCATGTAATTTTACATCATTTGCAATAATCCATGGGCGTAAAACATTGTCAACCGACCCTATTACTAAGGCTCCCCATATAATAAGGCCTATTCCCCATTCGGTGTTGCCTGTGAATATAAGATATGCAGCTGCCGGCAACCAGACTACCGGGGTCCCTAATCCGGGGATAGCAGAAAGAAAAAAAGCAATAGTTCCCCAAAATGCTGATCCACCAATCCCTGTAGCCCAAAATGCCAATCCGACCAATACACCTTGAATGACTCCTATAATCATTATACTTTTCAGGGATGCCATAGTCACTAGCATCCCACGGTTCATCACTTCAGTATAATCCTCTTTCGAGAGAGGAAGTAAAGAGTTAAGTGAACTTAGTAATTGCGGCCCATATATTAAAAAATAAAACATTGCGTAAAACAAAATAAACAAATTCATAAAAAAGCTAACTGTTCCTTTAGTAGCACTGGACAAATTTGAAACTAGCCAGTTGCCAATTGCTCTGACTACCTCGGGAACTTTTTCGAGAATAGTCTCATCTAAAGATTTAAACTTTTCTTGTAAAGGCACCCAAGTCGGGAGTTGTTGACTTATGGAGAGATTATTGTCCAAGGCTTTTTTTACTATGGGACTTGCCTTTTCGCTGATCTGTATTGCTTCACTTGTTACCATACTTGTAAGACCGGCTAAGGGCAAACCAATAGCAAAAGCACATATGATGAGGATGGCAGCAGCTGATAAAACAGATCTATTTTTTAGATAGTAAAGAATCTTGAGGTAAAGAGGATAAAGCAACCCTGCAAAGATTGCAGCAAGTACAAGTACTAATAGAAATTCTCGAATCATTCCAATGAAGCCCATCAGAGCTACGAGCAACAGTACTAGGATAAAAGCTTGCTGAAATTTATTGGATATCTCTTTTTTCATCTTTAAGCTCCTAAAGCAAACATATAAATATTTATTTAAAGAACAATATACCCTCTTTCTCATTAAATCCTAAAAAATAGACATAATAATAGGAACTACTTCAAAATCTTATAATCTA